>DASZFB010000243.1:0-10848 GCA_035940275.1 Candidatus Eremiobacteraceae bacterium
ATTCGTCCACGTCGACGGCGGCCCCGCGCTCGATCGTCTCCGCAACCGCAGCCTCATAGGCATCCGGTCGCACGATGCTTGCCTGCGTAAACGCCGGTAGCTCAGTTTCGCTGAGAAAGTCGTGCCGCCGTTTCGGTTCCCACGAGGCGAGGATCACCTTGCCGACTGCGCCCGCAAGGAGCGGAATCGACGATCCGACGGGCGCTGAAATGGAAAGTGTTGGTCGGCCATGCACGATGTCGAGAATAGTTACCTGACCGTCGGCCGGAACCCCAAGAAAGCTCGTCTGTTCGGTCGTCGCTGCCAGCCGTTCGAGCGCAGTCCGGGCTACCTGGCGAAGGTCGGCCTGATTGCCGCTGCGCGCGCAAAGTGCCGGCAATCGGGGACCCAGCACGTAACGCTTTGAGCCGTTTATCGCTTCAAGAACGCCGAGCGCTTCGAGCGTCGTAACGAGCCCGTGCACCGTGCTCTTGCCCATCTGCAACTGTCTCGAAAGCTCTGAGACGCCGAGCGGCTTGTCGGACAGACTGATCGTCTCAAGAAGCTTAAATGCCTTGAGAACTGCGGGAACGCGAGACACAGGAACAAATCCACCATTGGCAGCCGCGGGGGCTCCTTCCCCGTCGCGAGCCTCACCGTTCGGTCGTACGAACATCCGCCTCGAGATTTGCGCTTGCTCGCCCGCTCCCTTTTGTGCGCCGCTCACCCGCGTGAAATAGCGACCGGAGTCCCGTTGCTATCAGCAAGGTCGCGTTCTGGGACACGCCAAACTACCGCTATCGCGGACCTAAAGGTCCGTTGCTACATTTCGGGGCGTTTTCACTTCGGGGAGATTTTCACTTTGCAATTCGAGTCCGAATCGCAGCGGGTTCTCGACACCGCCGCCGGCCTTGGAGCCGAGTACGCCGACGTTCGGTTTGGCCACACACGCGATGAGCACATCGAAGTGCGCAACGGAATCGTCAACAGTCTCTCGGACGGCGAGAGCGCTGGTTTTTCCGTCCGCGCGCTGGTCAACGGCGCGTGGGGCTTCGCTTCGAGCGGGATAATGGACGATGCAGAACTCGATCGCGTGGCAGGTCTCGCTGTTGCGATTGCCCGTGCGAGTGCTCGCGTCAAGGGCCAGGGCATCACACTCGTGCCCTCTGCGCCGTATGTTGATTCGTACAAAACGCCGTTCGAAGTAGACCCCGCGACAGTTCCGCTTGGCGAGCGCGTCAACCACCTGCTCGCGGTCGAGAAAGAGGTACGTGCGACGCCCGGCGTGACGGTGGCGCGCGCCTGGATGGATATTTGGCGAACAAACAAGTACTTCGCCAACACCGACGGTTGTAAGATCGATCAACAGTTGCTTCAATGCGGGAGCGCCTTGCACGCGCTTGCAATTGGCGAAAATGACGTCCAAGATCGCTGCTATCCGGGCACAGGCGGACTCTATCAATCGGGGGGCTACGAGATCATCCGCAAAGCCGACCTGCTCGGCAACGCGCGCCGCGTCGGTGAGGAGTCGGTTGCCCTGCTAACCGCTGACCAGTGTCCGTCGGAGACGATGGACATCGTTTTGTCGGGCGACCAGGTCTCGCTGCAAATCCACGAATCGATCGGGCATGCGCTCGAGCTCGATCGCGTGCTCGGTTGGGAAGCCAATTTTTCGGGCACCTCGTTCGCCACGCTCGACAAACTCGGTAGCTTTCGTTACGGCAGCGACAAGGTGAGCGTTGTCGTCGACATGACGTGTCCGCTCGCGCTCGCGACTCACGGGTATGATGACGAGGGTGTCAAGGCACGATCGGTCGACCTGATCCGCAACGGCGTGCTCGTCGGCTACATGGCCGGACGAGACACCGCAAACACGGCCAAGGTTGAATTGAGCGGTTGCGTGCGTGCGGAATACTGGGGCCGCTTGCCGATGATCCGCATCGGCAACGTGAACCTCGAGCCTGGCACTGTGCCCGTAGATAATCTTCTCGACGACATTAAGCACGGCGTCTACATGGAGAGCAATCGCTCGTGGTCGATCGATGACAAGCGTTTGAACTTCCAGTTCGGCTGTCAGATCGGCTACGAAATTAAAGACGGTAAGAAAGGCAAGATGCTCAAGAACCCGACGTATGCAGGGATGACTCCAGCGTTCTGGCGTTCCTGCGATGCGATCGGCGACGCAAAATCATGGGTCGCCTGGGGTACGCCGAACTGCGGCAAAGGCGAACCTTTGCAAACCGCGCGCTCGTGCCAAGGAGCGTCGCCGACGCGTTTTCGCAAGATCCAAGTAGGCGTCGGCTATGAGCGATAAGGACTTTGCCGATCAGCAGGCATTACAGGCGGTGCTCGACCGCGTCCTTTCGGTTTCCAAAGCAGACGAGACCGAAGCGCTCATTGCCGCAAGCGATTCGTCGCTGACGCGATACCAGCACAACTCCGCACACGAAAGCGTCAACGAGCGCAACTGCCAGCTCTCGGTGCGTGCCGTCGTCGGCAAGCGCCAAGGTGTCGCGGGCACGAACAAGCTCGACGAGGCCGGTATAACGGAGGTTGTTCGCCGTGCCTACGAGAGCGCCAAGCTCTCCACTGAAGATCCCGTGTTTCCCGGCTTGCCCGGACCCGGCGGCGAGATCGTCGACATCGCCGACGCCTTCGACCAAACGACCGCGACGGCCACGCCAGACATGCGCGCAGCGGCGGTCAACGACGTCGCCAAGATCATGCGCGTCCACAGTTTGTACGGAGCGGGCTATGTGTCCACGCAATCAGATGCGTTCGCAATCGCCAACACAAAAGGCGTGAAACGCTTCCATCGCTCGAGCGACAGCGCCATCAACATCAAAGCGATCGGTTCGGATTCGAGCGGCTATGCCGAGGGATTCTCCCGGCGCTTCGATGATCTTGAGCCTGCCGTACTTGCCGAGCGAGCTGCCAAGAAAGCCGTCGCAAGCAAGAATCCGCGCGCGCTCGACCCGGGCAAGTACACCGTGATTCTCGAGGCGCCCGCTTTTCGTGAGTTCCTCGGGTATCTATCCTGGATCGGCTTTGGAGCCCAAGCCTTCGAACAGGGATCATCGTTCATGAGCGGCCACCTGGGTGAGAAACTTGTTGGTGAAAACGTCAGCATTCGAGACGATTACACACATCCGCTCGGTTCCGGCATACCATTTGATTTCGAGGGCGTGCCGCGTACTGTTGTGCCGCTCATCGAGCGTGGTATCGCAAAAGATGTTGTCTACGATTCGTACTACGCAGCCAAACTAAAGCATAAGAATACGGGTCATGCCTTACCTGCGCCGCATTCAGATGGACCAATGCCGTTGAACATCGTCGTGGATCCTGGAAATACGACCGTGGAATCGATGATTCGCGACGTGCAACATGGTGTGCTCATGACGCGCAGCTGGTACATCAGACTCGTCGATCAGAAGCAAACCCTCATCACCGGCATGACCCGCGACGGATTGTTCCTCATAGAGCGGGGGAGGCTGACCAAAGGTCTTAAGAACATGCGCTTTAACGAATCGATCATTGGTGCACTAGGGCGCTGCGAACTCGCGTCAGCGCTCGTGCGATCCGAAAGTCACGTTCTGCCGGCCGTGAAGATCGAAGGTTTCAACTTCTCGAGCGGCACCGAATTCTAGGTAACGGACCTTGCAGCAACGGACCTCGAAGCAACGGGCCTTGAGGTAACGGACCTTTAGGTCCGTTTTACATCGGGCTCGGGCTTGATGCTGGCGGCAACGGTTTGTGCTGCTCGCCGGGCATAAGCGGCCGCATGACGGGCGTCTTAATGGCGCCGAAAATGTGGAGCGCTTGGGCGATTGCTTGTGCGTCTGACTCAAGAGCCGTGCCGCGGGCATCCCCTGGGCAGGTCAGATCGGGCGAACGCTGGTGATTCCAGTACACAAAAACTGATGTGCCGAACGAGACGCTCTTCATGCACGCCGCGCTCTGCAGATCCTGCAGTGGCGCTGCCGCCGCGAGGTCGCTAAAAAATTTGGAAACGATCGTGTCGGGGACCGTGGCCTTAGCGCGCTGGTCGCCGACAACGTATTCAGCGCTGCCGCTTTTTTGCACGACAATGCGATACCCACTCGTGTTCGTTGAACCGGTGTTCAAGATGACGGCAGCTCCATGGGGCACGGGCAAATATCCAGGCATGTTCTGCGGCATCTTCTGAACGTTTGTTATCGCCGCATTGGCAGCAAGCGGCGTCGCGACGAGGAGGACGGCGATCAGACGCTTCATCATATTAGAAGAACGCAGGCGTGCCGAATAACGTTCCATAACCAACCTCGCAAGCCGTGTCCAACCGCAATATCGGGACCAAAATTCTGCGCGTCACCTTTGGGTGCGTTGCGCTGCTTGCGCTTGTCGCGGCGGATGCTCCGCCCAACCCGCACCAAAGTGTGCGCGCGAGCCTCGACAAGTCTCGCGCCCAACTCGTCGACCATTTCGCTGACGTCACGGCGCGTGGCGGCTCTCCCGCCGAGCTTTTGGCGCGGATCGACGCGGACCTTTCCGCCGTCGGGCAGCTGGACGCAAACGCAGCTGCAAGCGACTGGGAAACCGTAACCCTGCAAGCACAGCTCGATGAGAGCCTCGTCCAACAGCTCGTCAGCGGTACGTACGTACAAGCGAGTGACGTACGCGGCGCTGGTTCGCTGGTCGTTCCCGCAAGTGCTGATAAGACGTCGCAATTCCTCGCGCTGTACTTTCCCAAATCTTACGACCCAACACGGCAAGTGCCGCTTATCATCATGTTGCACGGCCAAGGTCAGACCGAAAGCGAACTGCTTGCCACCCCATTCCTGCGTGCACTGGCCGACCAATCGGGCGCAATCTTTGCAGCGCCGTTCGCTCGCGGCGATCAGGAATTCGATAACACTGTGGCAAGCACCGACGTGTATGACGCGCTCGACCTACTCGAGAAGTCGATCTCCATCGACCGGCGACGTGTGTATCTCGCGGGCTTCTCGATGGGAGGTTTCGCTATTTTTACCGTCGCGCCAATTCATCCCGAGCGCTGGTCAGCACTCTTGGCTATCGCCGGCACGCTCACGAACAGCGACAAGCAAAACGTCGTACGCGCGATGGTCGGAAAGCGAGTCTTCCTCGTCATTGGCACCGACGATCCGCATCTCAAAGCGGAATACGTTCGCGGAGCGACTGCGTTCCTGAGCGCGAACGGCGTGGATGGCAGGTACTACGAGCAACCACGCGGCCTCCATTCACTACCGAGTTTGCAACCTGCAGTCGAACGCGCATGGCGCGACATGTTTTCGGGAGTGCGCAACGTCGCACCAGACTTCGATATTCCTTCGCCGCAGCCAACATCATCGCGGCGAACTTAGCATGGCGGCATTGCGGTCCTGACGAACAAAAACTTCCTGCGCTTGATGCATGCCGTCGCCCTGGTGGCGGAATTGGTAGACGCGCTGGTTTCAGGTACCAGTGGTCGCAAGGCTATAGGGGTTCGAGTCCCTTCCAGGGCATAGCAGCGCATCGAGCCAACCATTGCTGCCCTACAAAGCGGAGGTTTCATGGCTACCACTCTGGATCGATCGGCTGCACAATCGACGTTGAACGTCTGGCAAATGGCCCAGCGCCAGCTTGATGACATTGCGGGAATCATTGGACTCGACGGCTCCATCCACGGCTATTTGCGCGAGGCGAAACGCGTGCTGACGGTTTCCGTGCCCGTGCGCATGGACTCCGGCGAGCATCGTGTGTTCGAAGGGTATCGCGTGCAGCACAGCTTGGCGCGCGGGCCCGGAAAAGGGGGCATCCGCTATCATCCCGATGTGACGCTGGACGAAGTGAAGGCGCTCGCGATGTGGATGTCATGGAAGTGCGCGCTCGTCAACATACCGTTTGGTGGTGCGAAGGGCGGCGTCATTTGCGATCCCAAATCGATGTCGAACCAGGAGCTCGAGAACCTGACGCGGCGCTTTACGAGTGAGATCTCGATGTTCATCGGTCCGGAAAAAGACATTCCTGCTCCCGACGTCTACACAACGCCGCAGATCATGGCGTGGATCATGGACACGTATTCCATGCAGCACGGGTATTCGATTCCCGGTGTCGTCACAGGCAAACCGATCGCGATCGGCGGCTCGCTTGGCCGCGACAAGGCAACGGCGCGAGGATGTCTCTATGTCGTCAATGAGGCGGTCAAGGAGCTCGGCCTGAAACCAGCCGGCGCGCGTGTCTCCGTTCAAGGTTTCGGTAACGCGGGTTTGCACGCAGCCGACCTCTTCAACGTAGACGGCTATCGCATCGTCGCTGTGTCGGATAGCCGCGGCGGCGTCGCAAATCCGAACGGACTCGACGTCCAAAAACTTATTGCATGGAAGGGCGAACAGGGGACCGTTGTTGGATTCCCAGGCGGCCAAGCAATATCGAACAAGGACGTACTTGAATACGACTGCGATGTGCTCATACCGGCGGCGCTCGAGAAGGTCATCACGCGTGAAAACGCTCCACGCGTCAAGGCAAAGATCGTTGCTGAGGCTGCCAACGGTCCAACGCTCCCCGAAGCCGATGACATCCTTCACGACCGCGGCATTATGATATTGCCCGATATTCTCGCGAACGCAGGCGGCGTCACCGTTTCGTATTTCGAATGGGTGCAGAACCTTCAGGAGCTGTTCTGGGAAGAGCAGGCTGTCAACGACCGGCTGCGCCGCATTATGGAGCGGTCATTCCGCGACACCCTGGATCACGCGCGACGGCTCAACGTCAACATGCGCCGCGGTGCATATGCGGTTGCCGTTGGACGTGTTGCCGAGGCGACGAAACTGCGTGGCGTCTATCCATAGCGGCCTTTGAAGCAACGGACCTTTGAAGCAACGGACCTTTAGGTCCGTTCCACCAGCTCGTCGAGACTCGTTTCGTATGCAGCAAGATCGGCGTCCGAAAATAGCGCAAACGTGACATGCTGGATAGCGCTGCCTGCACGCAGGTGTGCAACAACCGTTGACAGCGCAATCGCAGAGGCTTCGGTAATCGGGTAACCGTAGGCCCCGGTGCCAAGCGATGGAAATGCGACCGACCGCACGCCACTTGCTTCGGCCAGACGTAGGCTTGTCGCGTAAGCCGAGGCAAGCTTCTCCGCATCGCGCGGCCTGCCGCTGTAGCGTGGCGCAACCGCGTGGATGATGAAGCGCGTCTGCAAATTGCCGGCTGAGGTGAGGACCGCGCTTCCCGTGTCGCATCGGCCGATCGTGCGGCACTCTTCCATAATTTTGGGACCGCCGGCGCGATGAATCGCTCCATCCACACCGCCACCTCCCGCGAGCGAGCTATTCGCAGCGTTGACAATCGCGTCGACAGCGAGCCGCGTTATGTCGGCTTGAATGAGCTCGAGTCGTGAGTTCCCAAACGAAGCCGTCTTCATCGCCGCCGGGGGACGAGTTCACCGGCCCGGTCGGCGGAGGGCGCTTCCGTGATGAGGTGATGCTCAGGCGAAAGGGAGCATGCGGGATCGGTGACGCCGGCATTTCCCGTCAGCAGAAACGCCTGACAGCGGCAGCCACCCCAGTCGATCTCACGGCGTTCGCACGATTGGCAAGGGTCGGGCATCCAGCCCGTGCCACGATACGCGTTGAAAGCGTCCGAGCGCAACCAAATATCCGCAAGCGACGTGTCGCGAACGTTCTTAAAACGCAATGTCGTAATCGCAGTGGCGGCGGGGCATGGCAAGACGCGACCATCCGGCGTTACCGTCATGAACTGCTGTGCCCAGCCGCTCATACACGGTTTGGGAAACTCTTCGTAGTAGTCGGCAAGAACGTGGGTAATTTCCATGGCGGCGCCCAATCGCTCGCGCGCCTGACGGATGACGGTTGACGCGCGTTCGACCTGTGAACGCGTTGGCAAAAGGGCTGCGCGGTTGAGAAGCGCCCAGCCGTAGAACTGCGTGTTTGCAAGTTCAAGGCGGCGCACGCCGAGACGTTCGGCGAGCGAAATAACTTCGCTCACGTCGTCAATGTTGCGCGCGTGCAAAACGCAGTTGAGCGTCACCGCGACGTTTCGTCGCAGCGCACGCTGGAGCGCCTCCAGTTTGCTCTCGTGCACCCGCGCCCCGGCAATCGTATCAGCCAAAGGAGATTCAGCCGCTTGCAGGCTGATTTGAATGTGATCTAAGCCTGCGTCGAGCAAACGATCGAGCAGATCGTCTGTGAGAAATGTCCCCTGCGTAATGAGATTTGTGTATAAGTCTCGTTGGCGCGCTCGCTGAATGATCGTGCAGCACTCAAGCGCGCGCAGCGTGGGCTCCCCACCCGAAAGGTGAAGCTGCACGACGCCGAGATCGGCCGCCTCATCGATAACGCGGCACCACGTCGCCGCATCGAGCTCATCTCGATATGATCCGAGATCGAGCGGGTTGTAGCAATACGGACACTGCAAATTGCAGCGGTAGGTCAGCTCGGCGAGCAGCGAAAGAGGCTGATACTGCTTCATAGCTGAGATGTCGCGGTCGTGTCTCGCTGACCGGCCTCCGCGAACACCACCCACGTTCGCGCCGCGAGGTCGTGAAGCAGCTCTTCGACATCGCGCACCATATCGGCGTGGCTGACTCCAAATCGAGAGCACAAATCTGTGGCGATAGCAGCGACCGTGCGCTGTCCATCGATCAGCTCGGCAATTGCAGCGGCTCCCGAATTCAACTTGACCACACCTTCAGGAATGAGCAGTATGCCGTGACCGTCTACATTGCGGCGGAAGCGTATGCCCTTAGCAAATGTGGGAACGCTCATGTGATCGGTTGATCTGCACCGCCGACGCCGTAGGCGTGCTGTGTGGCATCGAGAATCGCCCACAAGACGTCGCATTTGAACTCGAGCGCCTGCACACAAGCGTCTTGAACATGCGGCGTCGTCGCGTTTTCAACAACCCAGCGCAGTGCATACTCCGCGTCGCGGGGCGCAAGGTTCAACCGTGTGCGAAAATACGCCAAGCCCGCATCGTCGATCCAGGGATACTTCTCGACCAGCACCGCAATGCGCGTTGACATAAGATCCGGTGCAAAAAGCTCGGTGAGCGACGACGCCACTGCGACAACCCAGTCGTGCGTGCGTGCAAACGTGACGTAGGCGTCTGCCGCGAAGCGCGTGCCCGGTGCCACGAGCCGTTCGCTTACAACGTCTTCTTCAGTAAGACCGACGGCGCGCGCGAGTGCGAACCATAGTTCGATTCCACCGCCTCCGCCTGTGAGCGTGCCGTCGTGATCGAGGATACGCTGAATCCAGACCCGTCGTTTCTCGCGGTCCGGCAAGTTCGAAAGTATCGCGGCATCTTTAATCGGAATGCTTTTTTGGTAATAATAGCGATTGGCCACCCAGCCGCGGATTTGATCGGGTGTCAGCACGCCTGCATGCATTGCGAGGTGGAAGGGATGCTTGTCATGATAGCGACGGCCACCAACCGCGCGCAGACGTTGCACGAACTCCGTCTGCTGCGTCGCAGCGTCAAGCTTACGTTGTACTGCCATCGAGTACGATCTCCAAGCCGTCGCTTGGGACGGCAAACCCGGCGTCTCGCAATTGTCGCGCCTGAGCCGAAGCCGAATCCAATATCGGATTGGAATTGTTAATGTGTGTGTAGTAGCGGTGTTGCGCACCAAGCTGGCTTGCGACGTGCAACGATCCGCCGGGTCCCCACATGGGAGCATGCCCCATCGCCCGTGACGTGCGCGCGCCCAATCCGAGCTCGATCATTTCGTCATCACTCCAACAGGTTCCGTCAAGCAACACCGCGTCGGCGCTTTCCAGATCGCGCCGTAGCCCCTCATCCAGCGCCAAGAAAATCGGCGCATAGACAAGCCGCCGCCCTCCCTGTGCGAAGACATAGGCGACGGTTGCGCCAGCCGTTTCTTTGCCGCCGGCGTACGAGGGAAGCAGCCCTGGCACGGCAATCGCGTGCACCTCGAGTTGCGGAGCCTCAATAAGATTCAGTCGCACGCGAGCGCCGGCCTCAAACGTGTGCCAGTGTCTATCGTCGCGCTCGAACTGCGCGAACATCGGTCCTTCGCATACGACGTGCTTCACGAGCGCAGTCGAGTAGATTGAAAAAGTATCGGCTTGCCGAAATTCGAGCAAGCCGGCGGTGTGATCGATATTCGCATCGGTAAGCAACAATGCCGAGATCGGTGAAACGCGAATCGCGTCTGGGCGGAGTTCACGCATGTCCGTAATCTGGTGCCCAATGTCGCAACTTGCGTTGACGAGTACCCAACGGTTGTCACCGGCCGACACTGCAAGCGCGGCGACACGCCGTCGGGGGACTTGACCGCGACGAGCCGCGACGCAGTTGCTGCAAGCGCAATTCCATTGTGGAACGCCGCCGCCGGCAGCAGTTCCTAAGACCTTGATTCTCATGGCGCCCCAAATGCATGAGCCACAGCGTTGCTGTGGCTCATGCGCTCTGGACCGACTCGCCGTTTATACGGGAGTCGCGTCAGTGTCACTCCCTAGGTATGCCGTCACCTCGGCACCTAGGGATATAACTGTGATGCTTGGTTTCTCCCACGTTTGCATGATTCAACTCCCGGGAGTCTTGGTGGTAGGGGCGCGTTCTTTGGCCCTGCAACCAGGTCCTTTGCCCCTGCAGTGTTCCCAAACATAGCTAGCAAACTAGCGCAGCTATGCTGCGGATGAAAAGCCTGGCTCCTTTAGCCCTGGTCGCGCGGGCTCCCGCGCGCCCACTACGGCGCAGCATCTCGGGACGCCTGTATCGATCCCGGCGGTGGGCCAGCTAGGAATTTTCGACATCAGAAAAAGGAGAGAGATGATGGCTTCAGAGCGGATTGGGATCGTGGGAGCCGGGCGAATGGGCGCCAACATCGCGCGCCGGCTTAAA
>DASZFB010000244.1:0-3764 GCA_035940275.1 Candidatus Eremiobacteraceae bacterium
ACCTTTCACAGCGTCAAGCCGCGCATGCCAGGCGATTCCACCGCTGACGATTGTGATCGGGTCGCCCGCTTTCATTCGCAAGACGAGCGCCAGGTGACGGGCATCGTGCGACGCGAGTTCGATGCGCGCATTCGGTTCGCACGCCTGGTCAACGAAGAATCGGGGTGCGCTCATGCGCGCGCACGCTTTCGATGCACAAAGGCACGCCAAACGGCGGTGACGACGAGCTGATCATCTTTGTGCCCAAGCTGCGCTCGGCCGCTTGTTTCGACGAGCTCGAGACCATGTCGAGAGAACTTACCCAAAACCTTGGGTGCAGCGCCTTTGAGGATGCCACTCGTGATGAGCGCCCCACTTACAGCGAGCTTGCGGGCGAGCGCCGGCGCCAATCGCATGAGCACGCGGCCGGTTATGTTGGCTGTGATGAGATTGGCTCGAGGGAACGAGGCGGGGACATCGCGGCCTTGGACGATTGAGGCAGCCTTGAGTTTGTTCGCGACGAAGTTATCGCGGGTCGCACGCACGGCGAGTGGATCGACGTCGCTTGCATAAACCCGAGCTCCGCGCTGTGCAGCCGCGAGCCCGAGAATGCCGGAACCGCAGCCGATGTCGACGACAATATCTCGCCGCTTGACCCGAGGGAGCAGCAAGCTCAGCGCCAGTTGCGTCGTTGCATGCTGACCGGTCCCAAACGCCATGCCAGGGTCCAACCGGATTGTCTTATCGCCGCGAGCAGCTTTAAAGTTGCGTTCCCAAGTCGGAACAATATACAGACCCGGGCTGACGCGAAAAGGTTTGTAGTCCTCTTTCCACGAGCGCACCCACGATGTGCTCCGAACGTCCTCGTATGCAAAAAGTGCTGATGCCAACAAGCGTCTCTTGCGCGTGGCCGCGAGCATATTTGCCACCCTTGCTGTCGCTTTCGCAGCTTGCGACGCGGGAACGTGGACCGTGATACGCGTCATCGCGGTCACCACGCCGTCACGATCGCATCTCACCCTTTTTACTTCGATTGCTGCCAGCGCGCCGGTCGCGGTCTCAAGCAGCGCGGTTGCCGGAATTGTGTCGGCGCGCCGCACGTCGAGTGTTAGACAACGCCAGCGTATGTTGCCGCTACTCGTTGCCGAAAGCTTTGCGGACTTTCTTGAAGAGATCCCTGTCCTCGACTTCCTCGCCGCCGGCGCGGGCGAACTCTTCGAGTATCTCTCGTTGTTTGCGCGTCAGCTTGGTCGGCACGGCAACGCGCACATCGACAACCAAGTCACCGCGACTGTGCGTGCGCATCTTTGGCAAACCTCGTCCACCGATTCTAAAAGTCGTTCCTGTTTGTGTGCCCGCAGGGATCTTCACGGTTGCCTTGCCGTCCAATGCTTCGATCTCGAGCGTTGCACCCATGGCTGCCTGCGTGAACGAAATTGCAGTTTCGCAATGCACATCTGCGCCACGACGCTCGAAGACCTCGTGCGGTGCAACACTGACGTAGATGTAGAGATCGCCGCTCGGTCCGCCCCGCTCACCCGCCTCGCCCATGCCGCTGTAGCGTATGCGCGTTCCATCGTCTGCTCCGGCCGGCACTTTCACGGTCATCGTTCGCTTCTGGTCGCTTCTGCCGCGGCCGTGGCACGTCTTACAAGGATTGCGCACGACCTTGCCCGTGCCGCCACAGCGAACGCAGGGAGCCGTGCTGATAAACTGTCCGAGCATCGTGTTGCGTGCGTGACGCAACTCGCCCGTACCGTGACAATCCTGGCAATCGACCGGATCGGCTCCATCTGCAGAACCAGATCCTTTGCACGTCTCGCAGCGTGCCAGATGCGTAAACGTGATCTCCTTCTCGATTCCCTCGAGCACGTCGGCGAGTTCTACTTCAAGGTCATAGCGCAAATCGGAGCCGCGTGCAGGTCCACGCCGCTGTTGCATACCGCCGAAGAAAAAATCGAAGATGTCGCCGACACCCGCGCCGGCAAATCCGCCAGGGCCGAACTGCCCGTCAACCGATCCATAACGATCGTACTGCGCGCGTTTGTTTGGATCGGAAAGCACAGTGTAAGCTTCGTTGATCTCTTTGAACTGCGTTTCTGCGCGCTTTTTGTCATCCTCATGCACGACATCTGGATGGGAGTGCCGCGCCAGGTTGCGGTAGGCGCGTTTGATGTCGTGTTCAGACGCGTTTTTGGGAACGCCGAGAGTTTCGTAGTAATCGCGTTGCGTCGGCACGGCTTTGGTCGCCTTTGCTCCTTCGATGAACGGCTAACTGCCGTGCGATGCTTCGCCTTGGAAGAGCGTATTAAGACTATCGGCCATACAGTTCATGAGCGCTACGAGCCGTGCATACTGCATACGCCGGGGACCGAGGATGCCGACCGCGCCCGCATTTCGATCTCCAACCTTATAGGGAATGGTGACGACGCTGCACTCGCTCATGTCGGCGTTGGGTAGCTCGTGTCCGATGCTGATGCGCGCACCCTGACCTTGCAGCGAGTTATGCAGAAGCCGGTAGAGCGTCTGCTGTTCTTCGAGCAAGTCGAGGATCGCTCGCAAGTTGCGCAAATCGCGGAACTCTTGCTGATCGAGGAGGTTGTGCGCTCCACCTGAGAACAGCCGGCGCTCGACATCGGTTTCAGAATGCTCTCCAAGAATCATGGCGATGGCTCGCACGAGATCATCCGGCAGCGATGTCGCGCGCGCGAGCTTGGTGAGCGCGTCCATGGAGATGTCCACGAGCGCATTGCCTTGCAACTCTTCATTGAAGCTGTTGGACGCTCGCACGAGATCATCGGCGCTCATCTCGTGGCTCGTCTCGACTGTCGTCTGTGCGGCAAGACCGAGGTTGGTCACAAGCACGATGTGCACCGCGCGTTCACCAATGCGAATCAATTCGATGTGTCGGAATATCTGGTTGCTCAACCGGGGTGCGATCGCGAACGCGATGCTGCGGGTGAGGTTCGAGAGCACGTGCGAGGCGTGATCGACGACAGAGTCGAGCTGGTGGCTCGCGCGACGGACTTCAGCCCGAATGTGCTCGCGTTCTTCCGGGGTCAAGGTTTCCGGAAGCATCAGCCGGTCAACATAGTAACGGTAGCCGCGGTCGGAGGGGACTCTTCCAGCCGAGGTATGCGGCTGGTCTAAATAGCCCTCTTCATCCAAGCTCGCCAACTCGGCGCGGACTGTAGCAGGGCTAATCCCAAGGTTGTATTTCTGCGTAAGCGTGGCAGAGCCAACAGGTTCACCCGTGGCAATGTATTCGTAGACCACCGTTCCCAGGATGGAAGTCTTCCGACGGTCAAGCTCAGGCTCGTTCGCCCCAGCGTCTAACTTAGGTGCAGAGTTTTTCGGTTTCTTCATATTAGCAATCGGCACTTGAGAGTGCTAATTAGCATTTTACGCCAAACTGCCAGTCCCTCCCTTGTTAAGAAGCTCTCAAAGGGGACCATCAGTGGAAAACACACAGAAACCAAAGCGGACGGCGCTCGTCACGGGAAGCGCGAGCGGTCTCATGCGCGGCGTCTGCGTGTCGCTGGCGCAACGCGGCTATGCAATTGCTGCAAACTATCGTGCGCCGCGGACCAACGCCGATGAAACAGTCCGAGCCGTTCGCGCGGTCGGCGGAAAAATCGAAGCTTTCGCAGCTGACGTTGCAGATCCCGATCAAGTTGGCGCGCTTGTCGCGTCCACTGTGAGCACCTTCGGCAGTGTTGATGTGCTCGTGTGTGGCGCGGGGCCAATGATCGTGAAAGACGTCAATAACACGACGCTCGACGAGT
>DASZFB010000245.1:0-4287 GCA_035940275.1 Candidatus Eremiobacteraceae bacterium
GGCGTTACCGGCACCAATGGCAAAACGACGACGACTTTTTTTATCGAAGCAATTGCGCGCGTGGCGGGTCAGCAGTTTGGTGTTATTGGTACGTTGGGCGCGCGTCTTGGCGCGGGACCCATCGAACGTCTTGAAAACACGACGCCGTTCGCTCACGATCTGCAGCGGATCTTAGCCGAATTCCGCAATGCAGGCGGTCGCGGTGCTGTGCTCGAGGTCTCGAGCCACGCGCTGCAGTTACACCGCGTGGATGATGTTGCATTCGATGTCGCCGTGCTCACGAACCTGACGCAGGATCATCTTGACTTTCACAAGACTTTCGACGACTATCGCGCCAGCAAGCGCAAGCTCTTCGCTTGTGAAGCCGGCAAGGGCGGGAAACCGCCGGTCGCAGTGCTCAATGCTAACGATGCCGAGGGACGCGAACTGGCAGACAAGCTCGAGCGGCGCCTTACGTACGGCGTCGAAAATCCTGACGCATTGCTCAACGCGACCGAAGTGTCGATGGGTGCGACCGGTTCTCGCTTTGCTGTTCGGTCATTGCGCCCAGCGCCGTTTTTGATCCGGCTACCGGGTGCGTTCAACGTTTCCAATGCCATGGCTGGGCTGACCGCAGCGTGCGCGCTTGACTTTGACGTCGAGGCGATTGCCGAAGGTCTTGAGTCGGTCACGGAAGTTCCGGGGCGCATGATTTCGATCCCAGCCGGAGAGATCGGTGTCTACATTGACTATGCGCACACACCCGACGGTATGGAGCAGATACTTCACACGACGCGCGCGCTCACTCGTGGGCGGCTCTTCTGCGTTTTTGGATGTGGCGGCAATCGCGATGCGTTGAAGCGGCCGCGCATGGGCCGCATTGCGCAAGAACTCTCGGACTACGTGATTCTGACGACCGATAATCCGCGCCATGAGGCTCCACAGGCAATCGTCGCCGGTATTTTATCAGGCATGAACGCGCAGAAAGTACCTGTCGAAACGATCACCGACCGGGCGGCCGCGATAGCGCACGCCATTGAACTGGCGCAGCCGGGAGACTCCGTAGTCATCGCAGGCAAGGGGCACGAGGACTACCAGATTTTTGGTGACGAGCGCCGGCCATTCTCCGACGCAAGCGCCGCACGCGCGGCGATCGAGCAGATCAAACGATGACGATCACGTTTGCACGTTTCCTCGAGGCAAGCGGTGGACGGTTCGTCGCTGACGCTGCCACCCTTGCCGCGAGCTTCCGGCCGAGCATCGATTCACGGACGATCGAGCGTGGTGAGGCGTTCGTCTGTCTGCGGGGTCCGAACTTTGACGGTCACGACTTTATCGCAGCGGCACTTGCGCGGGGCGCAAGCGCAATCGTGGTAGATGACGATGCAAAGGTACCGCGCTCATCATCGGCACCCATCGTTCGAGTCGCAGACACAAAGGTGGCCTACCTCGCAGGCGCTGCAGCCGCGCGCGCGACTTTTGCAGGACGAGTTATCGCGATCACCGGGAGCACCGGCAAAACGACAACCAAAGAATTCACGGCGCAGCTGCTCGGGCCGAGCAGACGAACGCTATCGACACCTCAGAACGAAAACAACGAGCTCGGCGTTGCCAAGCTGTGCTACAAACTCGACGAAGACGTCGACGTCGCGATCGTCGAGTTCGGCGCACGCCATCCAGGTGAGATCGCGGAGCTGGTCGAGCTGGCGTTACCGGACATCGGCATCCTTACCAACATCGGCGAAGCACATCTGGAATTCTTCCGGGATCAGGCGGAGCTCGCGCGCACAAAGTTCGCGCTTTTTTCCAAAGGCGCGCGGCCCGTGTGCAACGCCGCCGACCCATGGTCGCGGATGCTGGCAGCCAACGCACAGCTTGACGCCATGACATTGTGGGTGCGCCTGGTAGGCGAACCAACCATGTCGGGCATCATGCTCGAAGCCGGCATGCCGCACGAAGAAAAGGTTGCGGTGACGTTTGGCGCGTCGCATGCGTTTGCGGCATGGCGCTTACCCGGCGAGCACCACTTGCGCGATGCGCTGCTCGCAGCGGGAGCCGCGATCCTCGCGGGTCTGAGTCTCGAAGAGACACTCGCGCGATTTGGCGGGCTACGCTTGCCACCGGGTCGCTTCGAATCACACGCCATAGGTAGCGGCGCGACGATCGTCTACGATGCCTATAACGCAAGCCCGTCCTCGATGCTGCACGCGTTGGGAACCTTCGCAAAGCTGCCTGCGACCCGTCACATCGCTGTCCTCGGTAGCATGGCGGAGCTTGGATCTTCTGCGCCACACCATCACGAGGCCGTAGGTAAGGCGGCCGCAGGCTTTGGACTCGACGAACTGTATTGCGGCGGGCCTTTCGCGGCGGAACTTGCTGCGGGTGCGCGCTCGGCGGGCATGGCCGGTTCGAAAATCGTCACGTTCGAGAACAACGACGAAATCACGGACCGTTTGCGACGCACGCTGCGGGCCGGCGACTATGTCTTGCTCAAAGGATCGCGCGTGCAAAAAATGGAGGAGATCCTGCGCGGTTTGCTCGCCCCGGGAATACTCGCGTCGTGAGCCTTACATCGTTCACGCTCGAAACCCCAGCGTTGCCGCGGCGCATCGTCGCGGTTCCCGTCCGCACGCCGCTCGTGCGCGCGGGCGATGATCTACCTGCGCTCTTGAAGCAGTGCCTTGCGGGCATCCTCAATATCGATGACGTCATCTGCGTCTCCGAAACTGCGGTCGCAATTGCGCAAGGCCGATCGATTCCAGCGGAGACCATCAGGCCGTCGCGCCTCGCTCGCCTCTTAGCGCGCCGGGCCGGTTCTTATGCAACCGTCAACCAACCTGAATCCATGCAGCTCGTCCTTGAAAGTGCGGGCACGCTGAAGGTGCTTGCAGCTGCAGCGGCAGGCGCGGCCGGGCGGATCGTTGGCAGACGCGGCGATTTCTATCGCATTCTCGGCTCGGCGGTCGCAGAGATCGACGGTTACACGGGGACGATGCCTCCTTACGAGCGCCACATCGTGCTCGGCCCGAGGGATCCGCATATCGTAGCTCAGACAATCGCGCAAGTGTGTGGTGCGCACGCATGCGTCGTGGACGCAAACGACCTCGGCAAAGCGGAAGTGTTGGGCGCGAGTGCAGAGGTACGCGCAGATGTCGTCCGCCTCTGCCTGCTGCAAAACCCGGCAGGCAACTCGGATCAGCAAACTCCCGTCGTGCTCTTGAAATACCGACCTCTCCGAGGAGCTGTTCGGCGTTCGCCGCTGCTCATGCCCGTATGAACGTTCCGACGCCTTTGATCATCGCCGCAGGCCTGGTCGTAGGTTTGCTCATCATCCCGTGGCTCATCGCGGGCCAGCGTCGTAGTAACCTCGGTCAGCACGTCTATGAAGACGCGCCGAAGACGCACACGGCAAAGCAAGGAACGCCGACGATGGGTGGTATTGCGTTTGTCGCCGCCGCGTTGATCGGCTTTGGACTTGGCGGATTTACAAAACAGGCGTTGCCGGTTTTCGCGCTCGTGCTTGCCGCGGGTGCGATCGGGTGGGTCGACGACATTCTTATTCTGCGCGCGAACCGCGCTCTCGGGTTGCGCGCGCGTGCGAAATTCGCGCTGCTCGCGATCGTGGCAGCCTTGTATGTCGTGTGGGTGTATAAGAGCGGACTCGCAGGTACGCAACAAACCTGGTTCGGATCAAATTTCGAATTGCCGCTGTGGCTGTGGTCCGCGCTCGCAGTCCTCGCGATCGTTGGAGCGGCAAACGCGGTCAACCTGACTGACGGACTCGACGGTCTCGCAGCCGGCGCCACGATCCCCGTATTGATCGCAACCCAGCTCACTGCGCGATACCAAGGAATCACAGGACTAACGGTCGTTGGTGATGCCGTCCTCGGAGCATTGCTGGCATTTCTGTGGTTCAACCGCCACCCGGCGCGAATTTTTATGGGTGACACGGGCTCGCTGGCGCTCGGTGCGCTCCTGGCTGGCATCGCAATACAATCACAGGCGTTGTTGCTCTTGCCGCTCTTTGGAATCGTATTTGTGGTCGAGGCGCTTTCGGTCATTGCGCAGGTCGTCAGTTTCAAGACCACGGGTAAGCGCATTTTCAAGATGAGCCCGCTGCATCATCACTTCGAACTTTCCGGTTGGCCTGAGACGGCCGTCACAAGTACATTTATCTTCTTTGCCACGATCACAGCCGCTGCGACGTGGGTGACGTGGTGGTCGTCGCGACATGTTTAAGAAAGGCGATAGGGTCCTCATCATTGGCGTCGGGCGGAGTGGACTCGCGACGGCCGAAGTATTGCGGTC
>DASZFB010000246.1:0-5970 GCA_035940275.1 Candidatus Eremiobacteraceae bacterium
ATCTCGCCGCCGCCTTATTTGCGCTGCTCGTGCTCGCGATGGTCGTGTTTGCGCCGCCGGCGGGCGTTTCGGCGAAGCCGCGCGGTCCTGCGCCGAGCCCATCTCCGTCCAATTCTCCCACCCCGACGCCCCAAGAGCGTATCGCAACGCTGATGCAGACCGTTCATGACAATCCGAACGACAAGAATGCGAATGCGGAACTGGGCGAGCTGCTTGTCGAGACCGGTAAACCGAGCGAAGGGCGCGATCATCTCGAAACTGCAATTCGACTTGGCTTCGCCGATGCACAAGTTTGGTTCTTTATCGGCTTGGCCGATCGCGAGCTTCAGGATCTTCCTGACGCCGTTTTGGCATTCGAGCGCGCCGAGAACGCAGACCCAGGAAACCAAGCGGTGCTCTCGAGTCTCACCGACGCGTACCTCGCATTGGGCCGGATTGATGACGCGCTGCGGATCGCGAACCGCGCCGTGCGACTCCATCCGACCGAAGCTTTCGGCTACGAAGCACTCGGCACGGTGCAGTTGAGTCAAGGAAAATTTGACGACGGACGCGCGTCGCTGAACAAGGCGATCTCGATCGACCCTAAGGACACCCGCGCGAAGCTCTTGATCGGCAGATCGTACCTCGGGCAAAAAAATCCGCAACCGGACAAGGCGCTCGATGAATTCGAAGCCATCTTGAAGGACGATCCGAAGAACGTCGATGCGTTGAGCGGCAAAGCTGACGCACTTTCGCATAAGAATGACGTTGCCGGCGCTGTTGCCGTCATGCAGCAGATTGTCAAGCTCGAACCTGATTTGGTTGAACCCGAAGACGACATCGCCCAGTTGTATCTCGATAAGAAGATGGTTGACCAGGGGCGCGCTCAGTTCGCTCTGGCGATGAAAGACCATCCGAAAGCGCCCGAGCCTTGGGCGTTGCAAGCCGAGTACGATTTGCGACAAAAGAACTACACGCAAGCGGAAAAGGAGTTCGAGTCAGCCCTCGCGCTCGCACCGCAGAATCCTTCAATGCTGTTCGAGTACGGCAGACTCGAACTGGTCGCGCTAAAGCACTACACGAAAGCCCAAGACGCATTTTCCCGCGTGGTCAACGCCCAACCGAGCAATCCGGAGGGATTGTTCTGGTTAGGGCAAGCGTATGCTGCCGAGGGCCAATGGGCGCAGGCCAAGGACGAGTTTCAACAGTCATTCGAGCTGGCGCACACGTACCAGGGCCTGTTCAACCTTGGTCTCGCGTTCTTCAATCTTAAGGATTACAAACAGTCCCGACAGATATTCGAGGCGCTGACGACGCACCAAGACAAGGCCCACCCGGATCCGCAGCTATGGTTCTTGCTTGGTGAGACATACCGGCATCTCGGCGACAAGAAAAATGCGGCCGCTGCCTACAAGCGCTACCTCACGTACGTTCCGAACGGTGACGGCGCCACTAAGGCGCGCTCGTACATCAAGCAGCTCGGCGGCACCTAGATTGCGCGGCGTCGGCCTGATCATCGTCCTAGGGGGCGTCGTGATCGGAGCCGGAGTCGCCGTTGTCTTCGGTGCATTTCCTGCGCGGACTGATATACGCGAAATTGACTTCTCTCGCTCCGCGTGCTTCGGGCAATGCCCAACGTATGACGTGACCTTTCGGTCAAACGGCTGTGCGATTTATATAGGTCACCGCAACGCGCTCCTTATCGGGCGTTACACCGGCGAGGTGGACTTTCAGAAACTTGCCGACCTTGTCGAAACGCATCACTTCTGGGATCTTCAAAGCCAATACGCTATGAATGTCGTCGACGCCCCCGGGATGGAGTTGCGCGTCGTCAAACCGTCCAAAATCAAAACTGTTGAGACTCGCGCCGAAAGCGGCAGGGACGTCCCAGTAGATTTCTATGCGTTGGGCAAACTGATCGACGGCTTCGTGTTCACAACACACTGGTTCAGCAGCGTTCCAAAGAAAAGTACGCAAAGCTCGGGCTGGTTTGAGATGCCGCCTTCTAAGTTGATTCCGGGTTGCGTTTAGCCCTTAGCAAACCACCGGGTCGTTTCAGCAACCATTTGTCGTAAACGCTCGTCACGCGGCTGCGCCGCGTTAGGCACGTGGACGTCGGATGCGTGTTTGCCGAAGTCGTACGCCAGCGATGATCCGCTCGACTGCAGATTATCTAATGAGTAACCACCCTCGAGGACCAGCGCAAGTCCCGCATCGTGGCGATTGGCGACGTCGCCAAGCAAACCGCAGAGCGCATCGACTGCGCGCGGAGCGATCGGCAAACCGGCGATCGGATCGCCCGAAAGAAAATCAAATCCCGCCGACACGATAATCGTACTCGGACGAATGCGTGCCGTAAGGATCGGTAATAAACTGGCCCACACGGCGATAAAATCATCAGTATCGGTCGAATGTGGCAGCGGGATGTCAACGACGAAGCCCGCTTCGTGCACCTGCGACTCGCCGAAGGCACCGGTTCCCGGATACGCCGGATACGCATGTGTCGAGATAAATCCGAGCCCTTTTTGTCCCTGCGCAACCGCGCGCTCGACCCAAGCTTGCGTGCCGTTTCCATGGTGATAGTCGAAATCGGCGATAAGAACGTTACCGTGTTTTTGGAGCGCCCACGCGGCTGCAATGGCGACATTGTTGAAAACGCAAAAACCCATACCCCGGCTTGGCTCGGCGTGATGGCCTGGCGGCCGGATGACCGCGAGAGAAGGATGAACGGCGTGTGCGGCTGCTGCGGCGGCGACCGCTCCTCCGGCAGCCTGAAGCGCGATGTCGAACGAATTGTTCGAAACTATCGTGTCGCCGGTCGGCAACTCGCCAATTTGGCCGCTCGCAAGCGACCGGCACGCGCGCTCGACCGCTGCGACATAGCCCGCGGGGTGAACCGCTGCAATCAAGGACGCGTCGGCCGCCGTTGGCAGTTCGAAAGCCGCTCGCGACGAGCCGCCTGCTTCAAGACCTGCGACAAATGCTTCGAGCCGCGCTGCCCGCTCCGGATGACCCGGCCCTGTCTCGTGCTGCTCGTAGATGGGGTCGAAAAAAACCTTAAGGATGGATCGATGCCCCGATCTTCGCGATCTCTTTCGTGGAGAGATCTCCGACGATCGTAAAGTTAAGGCCCGCGGCGTTCCAGGACGCAAGCGATTGCCCTTCGACCTCGGCAAACTCGCCAGTTGCCTCGCCGATATGAATGGGCGTGGGCTCGCCGCGATCGAAACGCGGCAGCCGCCCAGTCGCGTTCTCGAAGAGCGAGAACGTACGAATCCCGTCGCCGTACACAAACTCGACGGTATTGACGCCGTCGTGCGAGGCTAAACTGCCTCTCTCAAGCGTAAACCCATTCGGCAAATACTTCGGTGGCGCAAACTTGAAGTCCAGATCTTTGATAAGCTGGGTCGTGTTCGTCGTCGACTTGCCGTAGCTCGTTCCCGACTTGAGTGTCATTCCCGCAGGGACGGTCAAATCGAAAAGGGCTTGTGGAAGCTTGACGCCGATGCGAATGGAGTCAAAGCTCGACCTTGAACCGACGTTACCGTCAGCCGCGTAGTTCTCTCGCCGTAGGATCAACTTTGTCTGATCGTCGACCCAGAGACGTTGCACGACGCTGCCGGTATTCTTGGAAACAAGTGACAAGCTCGTGACCTTCCGGCCGGCCACGGAGCTCGGCGGTCCCATCTCAACGGAATAGTTCGCTTCGACTCGCGCAAGATCGACCGGCGCTAAAATACCTGGTGCCGTCTGATTAAAGTCATGACTGTAGACGCGACCGCGCGACGGCTCGTACTGGTAGGTCAGCGACTCGTTGCTCACGATCATGCGACCGTATGCATCCTCAGGAGCAACGTACCAGATGCGCCAGTCATTGGGTGCTTTGTGTTCGATGCGCGCGACGGTCGAGGATGCGTGGTCGGTTTCATAGACGACCGACGTCAACGTGCCTGAGTACGACACGCTGTCATCGGCTTCAACCGCGTGGGCGTACAGCGCGCTGCCGTCGCTTGCGGCAAAAGCCGCACCGGCGGACGAAAGCCACGCGACCGCGGCGAGACCTAGGATAAAGAGAACAGAGCGGCTACGGCGCTTGTGCATTCGCGTTATCGCCGGTATTCGACGTGAGGAGGTACGCGTTCCAGGCTCGATCACCCGACTGCGAACTCATCGTATGCGCCACATGCTGGCGCACGAAATAGTCCGTTGATAGCTGCGGCCCAGCGTTCGTCGGCGTGTTGCCGACGTACGATGCGATGCCTGCCACCAGGACTATAGCAGCGGCGGCCGGCGCAAAAATGGCCGGTCGTAAAAGCGCACGCAGATTTAGGCGCAGCACTGGGGTCTTTTCGCTGCGCACCGCTTGGCGCACGCCCGCCAAGATAGAGGTTGGCATCTCAAGCTCTGTTGCAAATGCGTTCCGCAGCGACTCCGTCAGAGCGCTGTTCGCCTCGAGTTCTTCCCGGCAGTCCGCACAGGACTGCAGGTGTTCGTAAACGGCAGCGTCAGACACAGCATCCAGTTCGCGGTGCTGATAATCGGTCATAAGTTCGCAGCAGTTTTGGCACGTCATAGCAATAGATTTCTGGCTTGAGAAGCCTTTCGCAATCCCCTCGCTTTGTATAACGTGTCGTCGAGGGGATTCGTTCCGCCCCGCGGTAGCCGTCCCGTATTACAGCATATCATATGCCGGACTCCTGTTGTTGCTGCTCCTCGCGCCGCCGCGGGATGATTTTGCGGAGGTGCAAGCGTGCCCGGTGGAGCCGCGAGCGCACGGTGCCGATCGAGCAGGCCATGATGTCGGCGATCTCCTGGTACGAGCGTTCTTCGACGTCCGCGAGGAGCACGACTGCGCGCTGGTCGGGCGTCAGCTGCCGGAGCGCGTTTTCCACAACCGAGCTCAACTCGCGTTCGTGGATCTGCGCGATGGGATCGTGTTGCGCCGCCTCCTTGGGGAGTTCGTGCGCCATGTTATCGTCGGGGAGCTCCTGCAAGAAGACGCCTTTGCGCTTGCGTAGTTCGTCTCGATGCAGATTCGTGACGATGCGATAGATCCAAGAAACAAAAGATGTGCCCGGTTGGAAAGAGCGCCAGGCGCGGAAGACTCGAATAAACGCTTCCTGGGTCAAATCACGGGCATCAGGTTCGTTGCCCGTGAGCCGGTACGCGTAGTTGTACGTTTGCCGGCCATACGTCTCCATGGCATGCTCGAGGAACGCGGATTGATCCTCTGTCGGAGGCTCGTCCTGGCGGCGAGGTCTGGCGGTCACTCAAGCGCCTTTTGAAGACCGAAACTCAATCCCTTGCGAAAGGCACGACGTTGAACGTCGATTTCCATCTTCATACAACCGAGTCTGATGGCATCCTCGAGCCATCCGCGTTGTTGCGAACAGTCGCCTCAGTTGGGATGGACTATTTCTCCATCACGGACCACGACACGATAGCAGTGTACTCGCGCCACGCGGAGTTGCTGACGCAATTCGGAGAACGAGTCGTTAGCGGTGTTGAGGTGAGCACGAATGCAGGCGACCGGGAGGTGCACATTCTCGGCTACGGTTTCGACGTCGGATCGAGTCACATCAGCGACATTCTCTCCGATAGAGTGGCCGCCAGGCGTCAGCGCGCAGAGCGCGTGGTCGAAAAACTCAAACGTCAAGGCGTTCCCATTTCCATGACGGACATCGCGCGTCAAGCAACAGGCGAAATGATTGGTCGACCACATATCGCGCGCGCGCTAGTTGACGTTGGCGCGGCGCGCGACGTCAACGACGCCTTTGATCGCTACATCGGGTTGGGTTGCAGCGCGTACGTGCCGGCGGCAACGCTGTCAACGGCGAACGCCATCCGCGCGATTAACGAAAGCGGTGGCGTCTCCGTGCTCGCACATCCGACCCGGAATGCAGCGGAAGAACTGCTCGAGAGTCTCGTTAAAGTCGGCTTGCGTGGGATCGAAGCGTACTCAACGAGTCACACGCAGCACGATGCGGAGCG
>DASZFB010000247.1:0-1899 GCA_035940275.1 Candidatus Eremiobacteraceae bacterium
GCAAATCATACAAAGACGATGAGATGCAAACGCTGTCTAGTGCTGGCGGCCTCTCGGATACGATTACGTCGATCCGGAAGGGAGCAGAAACGCTCAACGCTATTTCGGGTCGCGTCATGCGGTCGGTTGGATTAGGAGTGACTGATGAATGTTCAGGATGCCAAAACGCACAGAGTCGCTCCGCTTAGTACCCCGACCGGGTTTGAGCGCAATGCCGTGCGGGATATTTCTGCCGCGCTTAACCTTGTCCTGGCCGACATCTTTTCGATCTATCTAAAGACGAAAAACTTTCACTGGCACATGTCTGGTCCGCATTTTCGCGACTATCATCTCCTTTTGGATGAACAAGCGGATCAAATCCTAGCCGCGACCGACGCGGTCGCCGAACGAGTTCGAAAGATCGGCGGAACGACGCTGCGCTCGATCGGTCACATCAGTCGATTGCAGCGTGTATTGAACAACGATGCCGAATTTGTTACGCCGCATGCAATGCTCGCCGAGCTGCGTGACGACAACAAGCAGCTTGCGACGAGTCTGCGCGAGGCACATGGCCTTTGCGACGAGTTCGAAGATGTAGCAAGCGCGAGCATACTCGAGAATTTGATCGACGAAGCCGAGCGCCGTACTTGGTTCCTATTCGAAGCCACTCGCTTCGAATAAATTCGAATCTTGCCACGAGGCGTGCGATCCGTTTGTCTTACATGAAATGATGAAGACTGGTGCAATCCAATGCGCTCCGCTTCGTAAGAACCAAATTAATGTTGCGCCGTAGAATACGGGTTTTCGTGCGCGGTACCGACGAGAGGGCCCCAATGACCAAGTTCGAGACCTACCGGGACGGATTCTCGAATGCCCGTCTTACCCGCAAGCCCAACGGCGTGCTCGAAGTTACCCTTCATACTCACGGCGGCAAGCTAATCTTTAACGGCCACACGCACGAGCAGTTCGTCGACTTGTTCCACGTGATCGGCGAAGACCGCGACAATCGCGTGGTGATCTTGACCGGTAGCGGCGACGCGTTCATGGACGCGATTGACCCGGAGGGCTTCGACTTCTTCAGCCCGCATGGCTACGACAAGATCCTGCGCGAAGGCCGCAAGGTTCTTTCGAACATTCTCGACATCGAAGTGCCGATGATCACCGCTTTGAACGGGCCGGTGCTGCTGCACTCCGAATATGCGCTGCTGACCGACATTATCCTGGCGACGCCCGAGACGGTGTTCCAGGACAAGCCGCATTTCGACTTCGGTATTGTCCCGGGCGACGGCGTGAACCTGCTGTGGCCGGAAGTGGTTGGCTCGATCAGGGGCCGCTATTTCATCCTGACCCGCCAGCGGCTCGACGCGCAGACCGCTAAGGAATGGGGCGTCGTCAACGAGATTGTGCCCGGCGCCCGGCTACTCGCGCGTGCTCACGAGATTGCCGACGTGATCGCCGCGCTGCCGCCACTCACCAGCCGGTACACCCGGATCGCGCTCACCCAAAAACTACGCCGCATCGTTGATGAGGGCGCAGGCTACGGGCTGGCATTGGAGGGTATCAGCGCCGCCGATGTCGCAAGAAGGACGAAGGCATGAACGAGACCCTGCAACGCGAGGCCGTGAAGCTGGAGGTCAACGGCGAGCCGCACACCATCACGGTCGAGCCGCGCACGACGCTGCTCGACGCCTTGCGCGAGCAACTGGTGTTGACCGGGACGAAGAAGGGTTGCGATCGCGGCGAGTGCGGCGCCTGCACGGTGCACGTGGACGGGCGCCGCGTCCTCTCCTGCATGACGCTCGCCGCGATGCAGGGCGGCAAGCGCATCACCACCATCGAGGGGCTGGCGCACGACGGCACGCTCCATCCGCTGCAGGCGGCCTTCATCGAGCACGACGGCTTCCAGTGCGGCTTCTGCAC
>DASZFB010000248.1:0-3519 GCA_035940275.1 Candidatus Eremiobacteraceae bacterium
TCACCCTGCGGCCCGAGCTCACAGCGCCGGTCGTGCGCGCGGTGCTCGAGCACAACCTCTTGCAAACCTTGCCGCTGAAGCTCTATTATCGCGGCTCAATCTTCCGTTACGAGCGTCCGCAGAAAGGTCGCTACCGGCAGGCGCACCAGTGGGGAGTGGAATGCTTCGGCGTCGCCGGTCCTGAGGCTGACGCTGAAATCATCTCGCTCGGCCTCGAAGTTATGCGTGCGGTCGGCATCACCGACTATCGTTTGGAAATTAACTCGCTTGGTTGCGAGAACTGTCGAAAAAAATTTCGCGATGCCCTCGTTGAGTTTCTGCGCAAAAACGCCGAGCGTCTCAGTGAAACAAGCCGCGAACGTCTCGTGCGCAATCCGCTGCGTATTTTGGATTCAAAGGATCCGGTCGACGTCGACATCTTGACGCAGGCGCCGACGATGGATGGCTACCTGTGCGAAGCATGCCAAGAACATTTCGCGACCCTGCGCACGCTACTCGAGTCGATGGGCATCCGCGCCCTGCACAACCCGCACATCGTGCGTGGTCTCGATTACTACACACGAACGGTCTTCGAAATTAGCTCGAGCGCTCTCGGCGCGCAGAATAGCGTGTGCGGCGGCGGACGCTACGACGGCTTGGTCAAGGCCATGGGTGGCCCACAAACACCAGGCGTTGGTCTCGCGATGGGCATGGATCGCATGCTGATGCTGGCGCGCAGTGCAGGTTTCGGTGAACCGCAGAACGGCCGTCCGCGGCTCGACGTCGCCTTCGTCGCGCTCGATGAGGAGTCGGCGCTCATAGTCGTGCCGATCATGAACTCAATTCGTGCTCGCGGCATTTCGGCTGACATGGACTACACGCGAAGAAATATCGACAAGCAGTTGCGCGCGGCCGGCGAAAGCGGCGCCCGCTATGCCGTGATCATTGGTGAAGACGAACGCCGCACGACGTCGGCCACCATTCAGAACCTCGCAACCCGCGAGCGGTCGCGCGTCGCCTTGGACAGCGTCGAGAATGAACTTTCGCACAGGCTCAAGTCGTGAACTGGAGATGATGTGGACGTAGACAAGCGGGTGCTCGACGAACTTATCGCGCTCATGCAGCGAGACGGGCTCGACCGATTGCGTGTCGCATTCGGGGATCTCGACCTCGATCTGCGCATGACCGCGTCGGGCACCGCGGTCGTCACCCCCGCGCACGGCGACCCTGCGCTACACACTCCGCAGGGAACGCTGTCTGCAAATTCTCCCGTCGAGGCAGCGGCCAATATCAAGAAAGTTCCGGCACCGCTCGTCGGCGTTTTCTACCGCTCGCCTGCGCCGGGAGCCAAGCCCTTTGTCGAAGTCGGCGACGAGGTCGTCGAGGGGCAGGTCTTGTGCATCCTCGAAGCGATGAAGCTCATGAATGAGATCGTCAGCGAGCACAGCGGCAAGATCGAGCGCATTTGCGTTAACGATGGACAGCTCGTGACGCTGCACCAGGAGTTATTTTGGATCGAAACGTGAGTCGCGCCGCGCGCCCGAAATCTTTCGCCGATTGCGTCGCAGAACGCCGCGACATGTGGCAACTGGACGAGTACGCCGCACCGCTTGGAAAAGCTGTCGATGCCGTCGTCAACTCGCTTCTGGGAGGCGGCCGTGTGTTTTTCTTCGGGAACGGCGGAAGCGCCGCGGAAGCACAGCATCTCGCCGCCGAACTTTCTGGCCGCTTCCTTCTCGACCGCCCGGCGTACGCAGGTCTCGCACTCACCGTCGACACTTCTGCCCTAACGGCGATCGCGAACGACTATGGCTACGAGCACGTCTTCGCTCGTCAGCTCGAAGGTCTCGTCCGCCCAGGGGACATTGCCATCGGACTGACGACGTCCGGCGAGTCTCCAAACGTCGTCGCCGGCATGCGCACGGCGCGAGCGAAGGGAGCATTTGGCATCGCGTTTAGCGGCAACGGTGGTGGCACGGTCGCACGCGAGTCGGATATCGCAATCATTGGTCCGAGCGGTCCGTCGTGGAAAATTCAAGAAGTGCACCTCGTGCTCGGACATATCTTGTGCGAGCTGGTCGAAGTTGCGCTCGCTGCTTCGTGATCTGACATGCCCGAGCGCACGCTGCGCCGCGCGGTCTTTCTGGATCGCGACGGCACGTTGAACGTTGACACGGGTTACGTTGCCCGGCCCGAGGATGTTCGACTTCTCCCAAACGCAGCGGAGGGTGCGCGCGCTTTGACTGACGCGGGGTACGAGCTCGTTATCGTCTCCAATCAGTCCGGCATTGCGCGCGGAATGATGACAACGGCGCGGGCGGACGCAGTCGATGCCAAACTGCTCGAACTCTTACGAGACGGTGGGGTGACGGTGACAGCCAGCTATCGATGCCCGCACCTGCCGGGTGGGCGTGTCGCAGAATATTCCGTTGAATGTGATTGTCGCAAGCCGAAGCCGGGAATGATCTTGCAGGCCGCGCGTGAGCTTGGGCTCGACCTCGCAGCATCGTGGACGATTGGCGACGGTGCACGCGACGTCGAAGCCGGCCTCGCAGCCGGCACCCGCGCCATTCTCATTTCGGCTGATGACCCCGCACCCCGCGACGATCGCAGCGTGTTGCATGCTAAGGACTTGCTTGACGCTGCGCGCATCGTCGCAACGAGGGATGAATGAAGCGCCGCAGCACAGCACGGCAGGATCGCCCGAAGGGGAACCGCTCGCGCGACGAGCGCTGGATTGCAGAGTTGTTGCAGGCCATGCGCGGTCGTCACGTTGCGGTTATAGGCGATCTTATGCTGGACGAGTGGTACTGGGGAAACGTGCGGCGGATCTCGCCGGAGGCACCGGTACCGGTCGTCGAGGTGCGCGACCACACGTACACTTTGGGTGGGGCAGGCAACGTGGCGAACAATCTTGCGGCGCTTGGGGCGAAGGTGTCGGTCTTTGGTGTCGTCGGCAACGACGAATCGGGCAATCGCGTTCTCGAGCTCTTCCGCAAACTCGGTGTCGACATTCGTGGGGTCGCTCGCACCGCGACGCGGCCCACGACCCAAAAGATGCGCATCGTAGCGCATAACCAGCAGGTTGTGCGCGCCGACCGCGAGTCGACGTCGTCCATCGACAGCCGCATCATCTCGGCGCTGCGCCGCTCTCTGAGCGCTCTCGATGGATCGCTCGATGGTGTCGTCATCTCCGATTACGGGAAAGGGTTAATCTGCGCACCGCTCATTGCAGCCGTGCGCGCGTTCAAACACAGCCCGGTCATCACGGCAGATCCAAAACCGCAAAACATCGCGGCATTCGAAGGCGTCGATTGCATCGCACCCAACGCCTCCGAAGCTGAAAGCGCTTCGGGAATCGTGGTGAAGAACGATGCCGATCTCGCGCGCGCGGCGCGGATCCTCATGCAGCGAACGCACGCCAAACACGTGCTCATCACGCAAGGCGAGCACGGCATGACGCTCTATTCAAGAAAAGGTGCGCCGCTGTCGATTCCAGCGATGGCGCGCCAAGTGTACGATGTGAGCGGCGCGGGCGAT
>DASZFB010000249.1:0-4517 GCA_035940275.1 Candidatus Eremiobacteraceae bacterium
TGGGCGTCTGTTCAAGGATGTCGCGCCCATACGCGATGAGGGCGCCTTGCGGTCCTGGCGGGATAGTAGCAGTAGCGTTCACCGCAGCCTGATCGACCGCAGGCACAACCTCGGGCGCAACCGCAGGCCCATTTGCCGGACCGCGCAGCCATGATGCGCACGCAACGGCGAGGACACTCAGCGTGATAAGGCTGGCCAGAACTACCGCCGAGCGCGGCATCACTTGATAACCGGCAGCCCTTCAACTTGCCACGCAAGGATGCCGCCGAGCTGATTGTGCACGTCGGTATAGCCGTGCTCGTCGATCATGTAATCTTTGATCGTGCCGCTGCGATTGCCCGAACGGCACGTGAAGATGATCTTGCGGTCGCGTGGCAGCTCGGCGATTCGATGCGCTATCTGGCCCATCGGAATGTGTTTCGCATCCGGTATGTGCCCTGCTTGCCATTCGCTCGGCTCGCGAACGTCAATAAGCAAAGCGCCGCGCGCGACTTCATCCTGCGTCTCTTTTGCGGTATAGTCCTCGACGTCGGGGTGGAGTAAGCCGCCTCGTTCGGCCATGGGTAATCCCTCCGTGCTTGTGGTGCCGGATTATTTCACGCTGATAGGGATCAATCCCGTGGTGCTGGCGGCGATGAAAAGCCCAACCGCAAACACGAACACAGCGAAGACGCGTTTGAGGAGGCGCTGGTTGAGCTTGGTAGCAACAGCCCCGCCGAGCCAGCTGCCGACGAGTCCGCCAATCAGAAAGAGCGCGGCAACGTTCCAGTCGACCGTTGTCACCGACTGCGCTGCATGGCCGGCGACGAACGCCTGACCGATAAGACTCGAGACACAATTGATCGCGATGACGAGCAACGAGGTTGGAATCGCTGTGCGCATCGGCATCCCCAAGATCAGCACGAGGCACGGAACGATAAGAAACCCCCCACCGACGCCCAGAAAACCAGTGAGAAATCCAACGGCGATGCCGGAGAGCGCTACCGACAACCAGTTGGGCTTCGTCTTTCCAGCCGCTTCATAGGTCTTCGAGCTGAACATGAAATACGATGCGACGATCATTATCAGCGCAAAGAGCAGCAGCAGCACGCGTCCGGAAAAAAATTCTGCAGCGTATCTTCCCGGCACGGCTCCGAAAAGTCCGAGGATGCCAAGAATGAGTCCGCTGCGCGTGTCGGCTGTCGCGCGACGACCGAAGTAGCCGGCGAATGCCGTACCGCCCACAATAACGAGCGAGGTCGGAATGGCAACGTGCACCGGTTGCCCGACGAGATAGACGAGTAGGGGGACCGTGATGATCGATCCCCCTCCACCTGTAAGCCCTAGAGAAATCCCGACTGCCAGGCCGTAGACGAGTAACGGGATGACAGACGCCATTTATATGATCGCGAAGTACTTCCAGCCGTTCTCGAGCGCCTCTTGAACGGCGGCGACGCCAGCGGGCACCATCAGAAAGCCGGGTAACATATTTTTCTCGAAGTCAGCGAGGACAGCGCTTGGAGTGGTCGTGCCTGACTTCATCGCGATGATAGCTGCCACCGCTGTCGTTGCGTTGTGACAGACAAAGAACTGACCACCGCGTTTGAGGACAGCCTCCGCGCTCCAATCCTGATACACGCCGTTGGGATCGTCCGGGTCAGCGCTTAAGTCGAGCTTCGAGCTTGCCTGGTAATAGGTGTTTGTGGACGCGAGAGTAAGCATCTTCCCGATCGAATATTTCTTCCACATGTTGTCGTTGAGCGCAAACACAATGGAGGGCCCGATCAGCACCGCGAGCGTAGCGAGATTTCCCAAACCCAGCGAGAATTGATATGCGTTCATCGAGTTCTGCATGTGAATGTAGACGCTGGCCACGCCGGGCGCGACGACAAGTGGCGAAACTGATTGGAAGACTTGCTTGTGCTCGTTGCTGATGGTCAGCCGTTGCAGCATCCCTGCTTTGTCGTATTCGTTTGGCTTGAGAATGTGGAAGTGTACCGGCGCACGATCGACTGCGGCCTCCGCCACCGTGTCGAAACTCGTCAACGCCGCGGCCGAAACACCGACAGCCGTTGCGGAAATAAAGTGTTTCCTCGAAATAGGCATACAACATCTCCTTGTCAATGCAAGCAGGCTATGGTAGGCGGCACTTTCGCCTCTCGCCAGGTGGTACCTAGCAACGCGCTCTAGAGCTGAGGGACTGGTTTCGTCGCTCGCGAAGCCCTGCACTACATGAGTTCGCGCGCATTGGGCGCGGCAGCGTTAACGTTTGTTGCCGTGGCTTTGATTATCGTTGAAGTGGTCTCGTGGCCGCAAAGCGCGTCCTTTGCCCCGACCGTTACGAACGTCTCGCGCTGCGAGCTCGGCATCGTCTCGGTAGGCGACGCGGATCGGGCGAGCGGTCTGCGCGAGGGAGATCGCCTCCTCTTACCAGCTATGGCCGAACCGGCACGGATAGCTGTGTCCTACAAGGTCGTGCAAATGCAGGTTGCCCGGGCGAACGAGACGGTAAATCTTGCAGTCCAGCGCGGCGATCGTCAGTTCACCCTTCCGTATTTGTTTCGGCATACCGATTCACTCGGTACGTTTGCCGCCCAGCTGGGATTCAAGCTCGTCCTTCTCGGGATTGGGCTCTTCGTCTTGTGGCGCGGCCGCGATAGGGCATCGCTCGTTCTCGGGATATGGTGCCTCGGTGTCGGTGTTGCGCTGCCTGACACGTGGTGGGGTGCGCTTCCAACAAATGGTCGGCTTGCCGGCGCTGTGCTTGGCGCCACATTATGGACATATTCGCCCTTCGTCCTCTATTTGGTCGTTGAGTCCATTGCGACCGGCGTCTCAGAGCGTGCTCGGCTCATCGCGCGCACATTGATGGCGCTGACGGTCGCACCGGCGCTGATTGTCAACACTGTGAATGCGACGGCGCAGGCGTCGAGCGGATGTGCGCCTGTGTACCTTGCGTCGTGGGCCGTCAATGCGACTTTTGCGGGCTCCCAACTCGTGACCATCGGATTTTTTATACTGAGTTACATACACTCTGTGGGCATTGAGCGACAACGCGTTCGCTGGGTCTTTTGGGCATATCTCCTGAGCCGCGCCGGCGTGTTGCTCAACCTTTTCAACAGGCTTGCAGTGCACCCGATCCACTTGTCTGGTGTTGAATGGCTGACGGTTATGATTTTCCCGATTGGCTGTGCCTATGCAATTTTGCGCCACCGCGTCATCGACGTGAGCTTTGTGCTCAACCGTACGCTCGTCTACACAATTCTCACGACGCTGGCCGTGGGCATCTTCATTCTTCTCGAGAACTTCCTTAATGCACTCGCAGTGGGACGTGGCGTGGGGCTCGGAATCGAGTTGGCTGTCGCTTTAAGCCTCGGCCTTTCGTTCAACGCGTTGCACAAGAGAACCGAAGACACTCTCGAGCGAACGCTCTTCCGCCGTAAGCACCAGGCGGCGCGTGCGTTGCAACGTCTTTCCGAGGAAGCGGCGTACATGGAGAGTGCGACCGCCCTCTTGGAACGCGCGACGACAGAGATTCCGCAAGCAGTTGGCGCGAGCTTCTCGGCGGTCTACGAGCGCGTCGATGGCGGATATAGGCTCGCAGCCGGTGGCGATTCGCTTCCAAAGACCATAGACACCGACGATTTGGCGTTCGTGCGCTTACGCAAGGATCTCTCGCAGGTAGACCTAAACGACGTCGCCAGCGCTCTTGGGTCAGATGGGTTTGCCTTTGCGTTTGCTGTGAGGGGTCAGCTCTTCGGCACGTTTGTGTGCGGTCGGCGCACGAACGGTGAGAGCTACGCGCCGGATGAGATTGCACTTCTGCGCAACGTCTCGCATGAAGTCGGTGCCGAACTTCATGCGATACGAACTCGGCAGCACGCAGAGCTTTTAGACGCGCTCGTGTCTGGGCGGTTGGATTTGCAATCGGTGAAGGCGCGTCTCGATGAGATGGGTGCTATAGACTAAGTCAGCGCAAAACGGACCTAAAGGTCTGTTGCTTCACGCCACTTCGGAACGTTAACACCCACGATGATCAGCCACAGGCACAGTGAGAGTTCCGCAATGCCCGGAGGCAGTAAAATCAGCGCGGGTATCTTTGCGGAAAATGCCGGCGACAAGAAGTCAGCAAAGCTATTGATGAGATAGCAAAGACCCCCAATGGTTAGGAGAATGCCGAGAAACTTCGGAAAGTAGCTCGATCTGAAAATCAAATACCCAAGCAAGGCGCAGTAGAGGCCAAAGAACACGATACTGACATCCTCGCCATACCCATGCAACTTGAGAGACAACCGCGCGAGCGCTTGCAGTTGGTGTGGGTCAAAGGCCTTCAGATAGTCAGCACCTCCCAAAATGAGCAAGGGTGCATAGTGACCGAGCGCGACGACGGCTCCAACGGCGCAGCCCACCAGGCTGAAAATCGCGGCAAGCTAGGAGTGATTCCTGTCGACGGGTTTGAGCAGCACATAAAGGATCAGCGTTATCGCGACATAGAGCGCGCCCCCAATGAGGTCGAAGGCAAAGCCGAGGCGCCAAAG
>DASZFB010000250.1:0-6109 GCA_035940275.1 Candidatus Eremiobacteraceae bacterium
GTTCCTGCCGCGCCGAAATATCATCCGCTTCACGACTGATATGGCGCCCGGCGCGAAAAAGATTGTCCGCCGCGGCGTACCAGAAATCAGGGTCGTGACAGAACGCGTTACGCTATGGAGCACGGTGGTCGTCGATCGCCAAATCGTTTCGCGCATCGTGGTGCAGCGCGCGGAATCTGGACTCATCGTCGCAGGTCCGCCGCGAAATCTCGCCGAGGCAATGGCAGCTACCGGCATCCGAAAGCTCGTCGCGGTGTATGCGATGGTCGCTACGGCATACACGGCCGACTCGGCACAGGCCGTGCCGACCGGACGCACGGCAACGGGAATGCCAGCGCACTACGGCGTCGTCGCAGTAGATCCGCGGGTCATCCGTCTCGGCAGCCGAGTCTTCATTGAAGGATACGGTACTGCAATCGCGGCGGACACCGGCGGTGCTATTGTCGGCAATCGCATCGATCTGTGCATGGACTCGCTGCGCAGCGCAATTAACTGGGGACGACAGCCCGTCAAAGTCTACGTTCTTCAGGAATAGCTGACCGCCCGTCGAACGCCGCGGACATGGTCGGCGACGATCTCGACTTCTCTTCTCCCAAACGCATTCTCGACGCGCGGCACTTGCGGCCGCGCAAACGTTTCGGCCAGAATTTTTTAACCGACGCTCGCGTCGCCGAGCGCATCGCGCTTGCACTGCCGTCGAAAGCGTATGTGGTCGAGATCGGTGGAGGCACGGGCGCGCTCACTGCGGCACTTATCTCTCACGCACGTGCCGTCACGACGCTCGAAGTCGATCGCGACCTGTGCGCCGTGCTTCACGAGCGCTTCGAAGGGCGGGCCGAGCGTCTGCAGATCGTTTCGGGCGACGTGTTGCAGTTCGATCTTTCCGGCGACCTGCGATCCCAACAGCCGCCACGCGCGATCTGCGGCAATCTGCCTTACTATATCACCACCCCGATCCTCGAGCGTATCTTCGAAGCGAGCGACACGTGGGAGTGTGCGGCTCTCATGGTGCAGCGCGAATATGCGCGACGCCTCGTCGCACGCGCGGGAACGCCGGAATACGGAAGCCTTAGTGTTTTTGCGGCGTATTACGCCGACATCGAAAAGCTGTTTGACGTGGGAGCAGCCGGATTTTACCCGTCGCCCGACGTTGCGTCCACGGTCGTGCGTTTGAAACCCCGCTCCGCGCGACGCCTGGACGCCCGCGACGAGCAGTTCCTACTGTGGTTGATTCGAGCCGCGTTCGGCCATCGGCGTAAGACGTTGGTCAACAGCGTGCTGGAGCGAATTCCGCCAGAGGCCGGCAATATGCGACAAGCGTTAGAGTCGGCAGTGATACGAGCGGGACTATCGCCATCGGTTCGTGGAGAGCGATTGACGCTCGTGGATTTCTGCGCGCTTGCCGATACACTGAAAGAGCAAGATCTTATGGAGAGATTGTGGACGACACTGCGACCAAACGTCTAACACAACAGCCCGTACCGAACGTGCCCGCGTTTTTTGGACCGAATTGGAACGGGTGGGCGGTCACCGCTCTCGCCGTTGCCTGCATCATTGCTTTCTTTGTCACGCAAACAGTTATTTTTGTCTTTGTCCTCCTTCGGGAACACCCGGAATTCATACGTTACCCGTCAGAGCTGATGACGCAAAGCAAGGATCCGTTATTTGTAGTCAATTTTTTGACGGCCAAGAACCTTTGGGTCATCTCCGTTTTCTCGGAGGCGACCCTCGCGCTCATGACGATAGGCTTCGCGCAGGTAGCCTTTAGAGCAACGACCGCAAACCTCGGCCTCACGGCTCCCAAACGCATGAGTTGGGTGGCCGTCGGTATAGGGGCCGGTTTCGCGCTCTTTCTTATCAGCGGCATGGTGGAAGCAGTCACGACAGCGATTTTTGGTTCCCATCCGCAGCCGCAGGCGCTGGCACTCGTCAAACACCATGGCCTGTTTGACTTCGCGCTTGATTTGATGTCGGTCTCCGTTGCAGCGCCAATTGCCGAGGAAATCTTCTTCCGCGGGTTTGTCTTTACCGGACTCGTGCAGCGCATGTCGCCGCTGCTCGCCATGACCATCAGCGCCGGATTCTTTGCGCTCGCCCATGTGGAGAAATGGTCGTTTCTGCCGATCTTCGCTATCGGCTTCGGTTTGGCGTGGGTGTATTACAACACGCGCTCGCTGTGGGTGAACATTATTTCGCACGCGACCATCAACACGATCTCGCTCGTCGCCGCGTATCTGTTTCCTCAGCTCATAAAATAGAGAAAGCAACGTAAGCAAGATAGAGCAAACCCGCGCAGACGAGAGCCACGGGTTCGACTCTCCTCCGGACGATGGTCGTCACGACGACCAGTGCAACAGCCGCGAGCGAAGCTATTCCTGCGACATAGGCGCCGGGCGTAAGCTGCCACGGCGTCGCCCAGATTCCGATTGCGCATGCGATCGAGGTCTGAAACATCATAGCCCCGAGGACGTTGCTCATCGCGAGGTTGTCCTCTTTGCGTCGCATCCACAACACAACGTTGGATGCCTCCGGCAACTCGGTTGCAATGGGGCTGAGATAGAGCGACATCAGCAGCGGCGAGATGCCGAAGATGAACGACGCCTGCCAGAGCGATGCGATGAACATGCGTGACGCCACGATCATCAACACGAGCGCGACGCTCAATTGAAGCACAACAAGTCCGACCGAAGGGTTCTTTGCCTTGGGAGCAATGCGCAGTGCGGGCGCTTGGTCTTCTGATATTTGGTCTTGCTCGCGCAGATGATACCACAGATACAACGCGTACGCCGCGAGCACGAGTACCACCGCTACCTCGTGCACGATGCGCACGCGCACGAAGGACGCCGCTAAAGCCAGCGCAAACGTGGCGAAAAAGAGCGAACCGCCGAAAATCGTAGGCGCGGGCAGTATGGCGAGCGGGGCCTGACCGCTTTGCGTCCGCCGAAGCAACGCGATCACGCCGATGAGGGAGAAGATCACCGTAGCGAGCATGAAGGGCGCGCCGATGACCGCACCGATGCCAATCGCTTGGCTGCGCGGATCGCCAAGCACGACGAGCGCGATGACCGTCACAACTGTCTCCGGCAGCGATGAGCCGATCGCGGCGACGATGGCGCCGGTTGCACCACGCGTCAGCTTGGTTCTGGCATCGATCCACTCGACGGCATTAGTAAATGAGTCAGCCGCGATGACGACGAGAACAAACGCTCCTAGGAGCTCAGCAACAACGAGCACGCGTCTGGCCTTATCTTCCGCTCTTCTTGTTCCTTGTGCTTGTGCATGCACATCGCGGTAGATGCTGCGAATCTACCGCACGATCGACGTGGCATCGGCCGGTACGCGCGCGCCGTCATCTCACGCTGGCTGCACACGCCAGATCGCGTGCGCCTCACAATGCTCGTACCGGATTTCTTCCTGTTCGTGGCTCGTCGCAAGCTGGCGCGAACGTTAGGTCGCGACGATATTGATGTGCGCAGGCGGCAGAGCAAGCGCGAGCTTCGTCCGGATTTCGTCTGGTATCCATGGAACGGCATGACGTGGACGTCACCGTTCGCCAGCGTCGCGACCGTACATGATGTTTGGCCGTTCGTCTCCCCCGCCGACAACCCACAAACGCGACGCCGCGAGCAGACCGCGTACCTGACCATGGCCGAGCACACAAAAGCTATCATTGCCAATTCGCACTTCACAAAATCCGAAATGATCAAGTATTTACCCGTGCCGCCAGAGCGCATCCACGTCGTCCACATGGGCGTTGATGTACTAAAGACAAATGGCGGTGCCGCGCAAGCGAAACGCGCTCAGGATGCACTCGTGCTCGATGACGTCGATCGCTACGTGCTCTTTGTCGGCGAGAGCGAGCTGCGCAAAGACCTCCCGACGCTCCAAGCGGCGATGGGAATGTTACCCGACAGCATTCGCGCGACGACCGGCCTCGTGCTCGTGGGCAAGTCGACGAGTCGCGTGCCGTGCGGAGGGATCGAAACCAAGACAACCGACGGACGCGACGTGCTGTCGTTGCACTTTGCCTCCGATAGGTCGGTACCAACGCTCGTCGCGGGTGAAGTCTCAGACGAGCTCCTCGACCGCCTCTACACCGGCGCAGCCGCCTTTGTGTTCCCTTCCTTCTACGAGGGGTTCGGTTTGCCGGTCCTCGAGGCAATGGCACGGGGCATTCCTGTTGTCGCGTCGAGCGCGGCAAGCATTCCCGAGGTGGGTGGGGAGGCAGCACTCTATTTTCCAGCGGGTGATGCAGCCACGCTCGCCACAACGCTCGCTCGCGTCTTGCAAGACGAACAGCTGGCTCATACGTTGCGCTCCGCCGGCCTGGCACGGGCCGCGGAACTTTCGTGGGATCGCTGCGCGGAAGAAACCTTGCGCGTGTTCGAAGGCATGATGCTGGAGCACCACGCGTGAGCGATTCGCTCCACGTAGGCGTCGATGCCCTCAACTTGCTTCACGATCGCCGCGGTATCTGGCGCTATGCCACCGCATTGCTGCAGCGTTTTCTTCGGATGGGCAAGGACCGCGTGAGCATCACGCTGCTCGTGCCGCATATGTGGCCGGGTCTCGCACGCCGCCCTCTTGCGCAGCTTCTCGGCAGTGACGACTTTATGCTGCGCAGACGTCAGGACGCAGCGGGCCACCGAATTCACCTCGTCTGGTATCCGTGGAACGGCATGACCTGGGTTTCGCCATTCACCAACGTTGCAACGGTTCACGACGTGTGGCCCTTTGCGTCGCCTGCTGAAGACGTGCGCAAACGACGCAGCGAACAGATGCCCTTTCGGACGACGGCGGCCAACGCAAAACTCATCATCACGGATTCTCAATTCTCTAAGACCGAAATCATCAAACACTTGTCGGTGCTGCCGCAACACGTGCACGTCATCGCGCTCGGCGTCGACCCTGTTGCAGCCGCACTCGATCGCCCGCTGCTGCTCGACGGCGCTTCCCGCTACGTGCTGTTTGTCGGCGAGAGCGAGCCGCGCAAAGATCTCGCAACGCTGCAAGAGGCGATGAAGAAGCTTCCGGATGCGCTGCGCATGACGACTGGGCTTGTGACCGCGGGCGTGCCCAGGACCAAGAACGCGACCTGTGGACGAGTCGACTCGCAGCGTCACGAAGGCAAACAAACAACCGTGCTCCATTTCGAACCACTCGACTCTATGCCGAGACTGGTCACGGGAGCCGTGAGCGATGCCGTGCTCCATCAGCTCTACGCGGGCGCTGCTGCGTTTGTCTTTCCCTCGCGCTACGAGGGCTTCGGGCTTCCGGTGCTGGAGGCAATGGCACACGGCGCACCGGTGCTCGCGTCAAACGCGGCAAGCATTCCGGAAGTAGCGGGAGAGGCTGCGCTCTATTTTCCGGCGGGCAATTCGAATGCGCTGGTACTTGAATTAACCCAAATTCTGAGTGACCGGCTGCTCGTCGCACGTTTGAGTGCAGCGGGAAGGGCGCGCGCTGCGCTCTTCAACTGGGATCGAACCGCGGAGGAGACGTTGGGCGTCTTTGAGTCGGTTCGTTTGCGCGAGCGCGGTTAACCGCGCCTCGGTCCCCAGGGTCCTTCGTGGACGGCATCGACTGTGTCGACCGGCTTCATCCGGTTTTCACCGAACTGGCGAATCATTTCGCGACCATGTACCGGTGTAATGATCCAGGCGGCAACGATGCCGCTGATCAACCCGCCGATATGCCCTGCATTTGAAATGCCAGGCACGAAAAAGCCGATGCCCAGGGTCAAGATGATTGGAACGATCGCCGCTTTCCACAGCTCGTTGCGCAGCGGCGGCAACTTGAACGCGAGCACGATCATGGCGCCGAAAACGCCCATGATGGCTCCCGAAGCACCGAGCGTGTATACTTGCTGGCCCACCGTCGCCATGTAGGCAGCGAGTCCGCCACCGATAAGTGCTGCGATATAGATAACGGAGTAACGTCTGGTCCCATACACATACTCGACAAAGTCGCCGGCTTGGAACAACGCTATCGAATTCACAAGAATGTGATACAAGTTGGCATGTAAGAAACCGTATGAAATCAGCCGCCACCATTGACCGCGCAACACCGCATCCGGAAAGAGCGCCCCCAACTGTGTCAACTCTCCGAG
>DASZFB010000251.1:0-3733 GCA_035940275.1 Candidatus Eremiobacteraceae bacterium
ATCGTGATGTCATAGAAGATAAGGCTCGGCATGACTGCGGCGCAGAAGGCAGCGATGAGCGCGGCGTTTTCTGAGTGCCACATCCGTACAATGAAGAACAGCACCACGACGGTTGCAACACCCAGCGCAGCCATGAACAGCCGAACGACGACGTCGGGTATGTGTGCGGCTTCTACGGCGTGGAGGACAATCCAAAAAAGCGGGGGGTGAACGTCGAGTTCACGTAGCGTCCGCAAGATTTGAGCGAGCGGCATCGCGGCGGTGTGGAGCGTGTAGGCTTCATCTACTTGCAGCGGCCGGCGTATCGCCGGAACCACGCGTACGACCGTCGCAAGCCCGACGACTGCCCAGAACAACGACCTGGCGCGCGGCACCTCAGCGATACTCTGGATACCGCTCCAAAATGACCTTTTCTATCTCTTCGCGCAGCCCGGAAAGTAGTTGCGCTTCCGGCAGCGATCGCACCATGACGCCGTCACGATAGAGGAGCCCCATGCCCTTGCCGCCGGCGATCCCCACGTCTGCCATGGATGCTTCGCCGGGGCCGTTCACGGCGCAACCCATCACCGCAACTTTGACCGGCGCCCGGTATTCTGCGGTAATTTTTTCGACCTGTTCCGCAAGCTTGACGATGTCGATCTGCACGCGCCCGCACGATGGGCACGAGGTGATTTCTACACCGCGCTCGCGCAAGCCAAGCGACTTGAGCAGATCCCAACAGACCGGAACCTCTTCGATTGGATCCGCGGTCAGCGAGACGCGAATCGTGTCGCCGATGCCCTCAGCGAGCAAGATGCCAAGCCCCACCGCGCTTTTGACCGTGCCGCTGCGCAGCGTACCGGCTTCTGTTATTCCTAGATGGAACGGATAATCAACTTTGGTCGACATCAGGCGATAGGCGGCGACGGTCGTGCGCACGTCGTGTGCTTTGAGCGAGACGACGATGTCGTGAAAATCGAGCTCTTCCAAAATTCGTATGTGGCGCAGGCCCGATTCCACCATGCCCTCGGGCGTATGGCCGTAGCGTTGCACGATGTCCGGTGCGAGCGAGCCGTTGTTCACGCCGATGCGAATCGGCATGCCGCGCGCTTGTGCCGCTTTGACAACCTCACGCACTTTTTGGGGATCGCGGATGTTGCCGGGATTCAGGCGCAGTTTATCCCAGCCGGCATCTATCGCGGCGAGAGCAAAACGGTGATCGAAGTGGATATCGGCGACGAGCGGGAGCGGTGAACCTTCTTTTATCTTCTTACAGGCGGACGCCGCTTTGGGATCGGGCACCGAGACGCGCGCGATCTCGCAGCCGGCATCTGCAAGCTGCTGAATCTGTTCGATGGTCGCTGCCCAGTCGTCCGTCTTCGTGATCGTCATCGACTGAACGGAGACTGGCGCTCCGCCACCGATGGTGACGTTGCCGACTTTGACGGGGCGAGTCTTTCGGCGCTGCGCGAGTGGCGGCGCCTGAGGGTTGCGCTCTTGTACCCCCGACCACTCGGGTACCGGAGGCAGTCCCTGCTCTATGCTCGACACACGTCCGCTTTCTCTTTCACAAACCGCCCTTCCCGTGCACCCACTGTACGATGTCGTGATACGTTATGACAACGACAAGGAGCATGAGCAGCGCGAAACCGGCTAGGTGAACCAGGCCCTCTCGTTCTGGATTGACCGGGCGTCCGCGAACGCCCTCAACGACTAAGAACGCCAAACGGCCTCCGTCCAGCGCCGGTAACGGCAAGAGGTTGAAGAGCCCGAGAACGACTGAGATCGTCGCCATAAGCTCGAGGACAGGCCACGCGCCGAGCGCTTCTGCACTTATGACGACATGCGCAATGCCGACAGGGCCGCTTAAGACAGAAGCGTCATGATTGCGAATTGCATCTGAGATGCCGACAAATTGCAGTACCGCAGTTTGGCCAACCTGCACGAAACCGTAGACAACGGCGTCCACGATGGGCTTGCGTTCGAATGCTTGCGTTGGTATGAATCCTAAAATTCCGACGTGTTGCCCGCCCTGGACGCTGTCCGTGTCGGCGATACGAAGACGGTGCAGCTTGCCACCACGCAGGACGTCGACAGCGACAACCTTGCCTGCGTGGCCATGGATGTAGGAAAGCATCTCATCACCGCTACGAACAGGCTTGCCGTCGAGTGCAACGATCTGATCTCCCGGCGTCAGCCCGGCTTGAGCGGCAGCCGAGCCTTGCCTGATGCCCTGCACGACCGTTGTGGTTCCGGTGGGGACACCGAGGAAAGCGCCGACGGCGGCAAATATGACGACTGCGAGCGCGAGGTTGAATATTGGTCCAGCAGCGATGATGGCGAAGCGAGCGCCGAGACTCTTGCGCTGGAAGTTACCGGGATCGCTTGTGCCGTCGTCGGCGACGTCCTCGCCGGCCATCTTGCAGTAGCCGCCAAGCGGCAGCGCGTTGAGGCGGTAGGTTGTGTCACCGCGGCGATATGAAAGCAGCGTGGGCCCGAATCCCACGGCGAAGTCCGTCACCGTCACGCCCGCACGCTTGGCGAACACGAAGTGCCCGAACTCGTGAAACACGACAAGCACGCTCAAGAGCGCGAGGAAAACAAGAAACTTCCCGACGCCGGCCAGCGTGACCGCGATGGAGAGAAAAATGATGACGTTGATTTCGAACATTCCGCGGGCGGCCGAAGCCGCGTTCCTCGCTCTCTAGCGCTGCATCGCGACGCCAATGGCATCCCGCGCGAACTCGCGGCTCCAGCGGTCTGCCGCTTCGATCTCTTCCAAACCATCGGCGTTTGCGGCGTGCGCCTCGAGCGCCCGCTCGACGATCGAGCAGATTTCGGTAAACTTGATTTTCCTCTGGAGGAACGCGCGTCCTGCCTCTTCATTAGCGGCCGAGAGCACAGCTGGGTACGTGCTGCCTAAGGTTAACGCGCGGTATGCCAAGCGCACGGATGGAAAGCGACGTTCGTCGATGGGTTCGAAGGACAGCGTCGACAACGCTTGCCCGAGGCCGATGGCGTTCCTTGTCGCGGTTTCGACGAACGCGCTCGGCAAACGTTCGGGATATGCGAGTGCAAAGCCGATCGGTAAACGCATATCTGGCGCAGCAAGCTGCGCTTTCACGTTGCCGTCGGCAAACAGCACGAATCCGTGCACGATGCTTTGGCGATGCACGACTGCTTGAATGCATTCCGGCGCAAGATCGAAGAGGTGACTCGCTTCGATGATCTCAAGCCCCTTATTCATGAGAGTCGCTGAATCGAGCGTATTTTTTGCACCCATCGACCAGTTGGGATGTTGCAACGCTTCTTCCGGCGTCGCGTGTTCCATCTGCTCGAGCGTCGATGTCCAAAACGGGCCGCCGCTTGCGGTGAGGACGACCGAGGCAACGTCACTCGCGCGCTCGCCGGCAAGGCACTGAAACAAAGCGCTGTGTTCCGAATCGACGGGAACGATGCGCGCACCGTGGGTGCGCGCGAGAGCACACAAATAGCGGCCGGCGCTGACCAGCAGCTCCTTGTTCGCAAGAGCAATATGCATACCGCGTTCGATAGACGCGACGAGCGCACGCAGGGCTATCGTTCCGTCGGTTGCGGCCAGCACGGCGTCAGCATCCGATTGCGTCGCCGCCGAGACAAGGCCGTCAGCACCGTAGCCAATTGACTTGGGTGTGTAGGCGAGCGCACGTTCAAGCTCGCGCGCAAGCGAAGCACTCCCTGCCGACAGCACGGGCGGCTGCAGCGCGTTTGCTTG
>DASZFB010000252.1:0-3521 GCA_035940275.1 Candidatus Eremiobacteraceae bacterium
CTGACGAGAACAACAATCGCGTCATCGAAGTAACGCACGACAACAACAAGCAGATCGTGTGGCACTATGGTGAGCCGAGCAATCCCGCCATCGTGAACTTCGCTGCGTTTGCAAGCCGTCTGCCGAACAGCAACACCCTCATCACAGACTCCGGCAACGCCAGAATCATCGAGGTGACCCCGGACAAACATGTGGTGTGGACGTATGTGACCAATACGCGGCACGGAAGCATCGCGGCACCGCTCCCGACACGAGCAGTGCGCACGCGCAATGGGCTCACCCTGATCAGCGACCAGTTCAACCATCAGGTTATCGCAGTCAATCACGGCGGTGAAATCGTGTTTTCGCAAGGCGCCATAAACAAACCGGGCAACGGGTTTAACCGTCTGTACGGCCCGTACGACGCAAAGGTGGTCGGCGACTACACGGGCTTGACGCCGCCATTTGGCGAGAACGATAACGAACTAAGGGTATTGCGACCCTAGACTACAACGCGATCGACGTTCCAATCCCGCCTGCGCTTGCACGTTCAAAGACGAGCCGAGCGCAGGCGAGATCCTCTATAGCGATCCCGAGCGAATCAAAGATGGTGATGTCATCGCGGCTCTGACGACCCGGCGCACGGCCGGCGATGACATCGCAAAGCAGCGTGAGCGCCGGCGCCGCAGGCAACGCTCCTTCGCGCACTGCCAACATGATGTTGCCGCTTTCACCGAATGCGCCGTCCGTCGAATCAACAAAGATGCGAGCGCTTGCCATGAGGTCGCCTGGTAGTTCTCGTGCAAGCAAACCGCCCATGCCAACCGCATTGAGGTGCGTGCCCGCTTCTATGTCGGTTGCCTTCACAATCGGGTCGCGTGCTGACGTCACTGTGCAGACAACGCCCGCGCCCCGACAAGCATCCGTGACGGTGGCTGCCACGCGCGCGTGCAGTCCACGCTTGCGGGCAAAGTCTGCGACATCGGCTGCGTGTTTTGTGGTCCGGCCCCAGACACGCACCTCATCGATGTTCATCACTTCGGCGAGCGCCTCGACATGTGCCCGCGCTTGAACGCCGGTACCCAGGATTGCGAGGACGCGTGCGTCAGTGCGCGCGAGCGCGCGCGTTGCAAGCGCCGAGACACCTGCGGTGCGAATTTCAGTGATGAAACGTCCATCCATGATGACCAGCGGCTGCCCGGAACGCGGATCGAATAGCGCAATCAGCGCTTGGTGGGTGTGCATTCCCGTTTCTGCGTTGCCCGGGAAGAACGAGACAAGCTTGGCGCCGAGAGACGAAGGCTCTGCCATTATGGAGGCCGGCATCGCGCCGAGCAGACCGGCATCGTTTGTCGCCATGGTCCGCAGCGGCATCCGAATCTTGGCGCTCGCTTGAGCGTGAAATGCATTCTCAAGGGCGGAGAGCATGTCGGTCATCGGCAAGAGCGACGACACTTCGCGTTCGTTCAGAAATAGCACGTTCTTTGGAATCCTCCAGCGACGCGGGAAAGCGCACCCCTCTTGCGAATCTGGCGCGGGATGATCCAAGTCCGCGACACGGATTTTGCCGAGGCCAAGATCTTCATTCCCGACGTCTACGCAGACGCGCGCGGCTATTTCAAGGAGAGCTTTTCCAAAAGCAAGTATGCCGCCCTCGGCCTGCACGATGAGTGGCTGCAGGACAGCGTTTCTCGCTCGAAGCGCAATGTCATCCGCGGCATGCACTATGACATGCGCATGGCGAAGTTCGTCCAAGTGTTGCTGGGGAGAATCTTCGACGTCATCGTAGACGTGCGCGACGGTTCCCAAACGTTCAAGCGCTGGCAAGGCTTTGAACTCACAGCCGACAACCACTACCAGCTTTACGTGCCCAGGGGCTTTGCTCACGGTTTTCTCGCTTTGAGCGACGACGTTATCGTTCATTATAAGATGACGGCGGAGTTTGACCCCGCGCAAGAGCGCGTCTTGAGCTGGCGCGATCCCGAGGTCGGAATACAGTGGCCCTTGGACGGCACCCCGATCCTCTCGCCGAAAGACGCTGCGGCGTAGAAAGGGCGATATGGCCGTCGCGCAACGAAAAAATACGGGTTTGTTCATTACCCGTTCGATGAGCGCGCTCGCGCAAGAGGAACACGAGGCCCATGGGCCGACATTGCGGCGTGCGCTCGGTCCGTGGGCGCTCATCGCCATCGGTCTCGGCAACATGGTTGGCGCGGGAATCTTCGCGACCATCGGCGACGGCGCGCACAATTTAGCGGGACCAGCCGTCATCTTGTCGTTCGCCCTGGCGGCTGTGATCAGCGCGTTTGCCGCTCTGTGTTACGCGGAGATCGCATCGATGGTGCGCGTCGCGGGAAGCGCGTACACGTACACGTATGCCACGGTCGGTGAGTTGATGGCCTGGGTTATCGGATGGAATCTCATTTGGGAATACGGCATGGCATCGGCGCCTGTTGCAAGCACGTTCTCGTCGAATATTCAAAATTTTCTTACGAGCGTCGGGCTGCATCTGCCGCTCTGGGCAACATCTGCGTATGATGCCCAAGCGCATACGTATTTCGACATAATCGCGTTCTTATCGGTGGTGGGATTCTCGGCGCTGCTCGCAATCGGCATCCGCGAGTCGGCTGGAACGAACTCCCTGCTCGTCATTCTGAAGATGGGAGTGCTCGTCGCATTCATTATCATCGGACTGCCGTTTATCAACCCGGCGAACTGGCACCCGTTTTTTCCGCACGGCTGGATCCAGTACGGCGGCAACGGGAACATCCTTAGCGCGATCATGGGCGCGAAGGCAGGGGTCATTCCGGGAGCTTTCATCGTTTTCTTTGCCTTCGTCGGCTTCGACGCGGTGACCACCGCCGCCGAAGAAGCGCACGACCCGCAACGCGACGTGCCCATCGGGGTGCTCGGGGCACTCTTGCTCGGAACATTTTTCTACATTGCGATTGCGATCGTCCTCACCGGTATGCAGCCGGCTTCGGCTATAGATGTTGGCGCGCCGCTCGCCGTAGCGTTGCAGGCCGTGCACCGGGGAGGCTGGGCTTGGTTGACGATCGCGGGCGCCATCATCGGCACATCGTCCGTCATCCTCACGGGGCTGTTAGGGCAAAGCCGAATCTTCTTCGTTATGGCGCGCGACGGGTTGCTGCCCAAGGGCACCGCGAAAATTCATCCGCGGTTCCGCACACCGGCGCGCATGACGATGTGGGTCGGGCTCGTCATCGGCCTCATTGCAGGCCTCGTACCGCTTGGGCAACTGCTTGCTCTCGTTAACCTCGGCACGCTGAGCGCGTTCGTGCTCGTCGCCGTTGGTGTGCTCGTCCTACGGCGCACTCAACCAGACCGGCCTCGCACGTTTCGCACGCCGCTCGTCCCCCTCGTGCCAATCCTGGGGATTGTAACTTCTCTCTTTCTTATGATCCTCGGATCTCAGATCATTACTTGGATCTTCTTTGCGGGGTGGCTGGCGATCGGTCTCGCGATCTATTTCTTGTATGGGTATAGAAATAGTGAAGAGCGTAAGGCGGCGATGGCCGCTA
>DASZFB010000253.1:0-4068 GCA_035940275.1 Candidatus Eremiobacteraceae bacterium
GAGACCTTCGATCCGGGCGAGTCGGCAGTTGTAACGCTCGCGGTCTCTTCGAAGACGCTATCGGCCGGCGCGCTTTCGTCGAACATCCAAAACGGCCTCATACCTGCGATCGAGCAGGTTCCTGGCGTGGGATACGTTCAGGCCAACGGCATCGTCACGCCATCGGTGCAAGTCGAAGTCGATCCCAAAGCCCTTAAGGACAACAATCTCACGATCAATGACGTTGTCGGCGCTATCACCGTCAACAACGTGCGCTTGCCGGGCGGCATCCTCTATGGTAGCGAGCGAGAGACCGGCATCAATATCCGCGGCGACATCAGCGGACCCGATTCCGTCGCCAACATCCAAATCCCACGAAGCAACGGCATTCGCGTCGGCGACGTTGCGCACGTTCTCGATTCCTACGCGCCCGAGCGAATTTATTCGTACGTGGACGGAGAACCAAACTTCTTCCTCACGGTGCAGAAGACGATCGGCGCCAACGAAGTCGATACGGCAAAGAGCGTCATCGCTGCGCTACCCGATCTCGAACAGCGCTTCCCCGGCACCTATCTGTCGGTTGTCGACGATCAGGCCGCTTTCACCCAAGCGCTGCTCACCGGCGTTATGCGAACCCTCATCGAAGGGATTTTGCTCGTCGCCATCGTCATGATATTTTTCCTTCGCTCCTGGCGCAACGCCGCGACGGTGCTCATCGCGATCCCCACGTCGCTGTTCTCAACGCTCATCGTGATGCGGCTGCTGAACTTCACGCTCGACACCGTCTCGCTGCTGGCCATGACGCTCATTACCGGTATCCTCGTCGACGACTCGATCGTCGTTTTGGAAAACAGCGAACGTCACCGAGAGCGCGGAGAGCAGCCGCTGCGCGCGGCAATCAACGGGCGCTTGGAAATTGGATTAGCGGCAATCGTCATCACGCTCGTCGACGTCGTCGTCTTCTTGCCGATCGCGTTCCTGCCCGGCATCGTCGGGAAATTCCTCGGCGAATTTGCTCTCGTGGTCGTCGTTGCGACACTCTCCTCGTTGCTCGTCTCGTTTACGATCACACCGGCGCTGGCGGGCAATTGGTCGCTCCTTTCCAGCAAACGAACGCTGCGCATCATCGACGAATTCACAAAAGGTTTTGAGCGCCTGCGCAACTGGTATGCGGAGCGAGCGCTTCCATGGGGACTTGCTCATCCGCTCATGGTCGTCGGCATAGCAGCCGTCACACTCGTTGCGGCGCTCGCGCTCTTGTGGCCGCTGGGCCTCGTCGGATTCGAATTCGACCCCCCGCAAGACAACGGCGAGATCTTCGTTCAACTGAATTACCCGAGCGGCACGCCACTATCGGTAACGCAGCAAGCCGTTCGCCAGATCGAGCGCCAGGTAAATCTCATCCCGGATCTGCGCACCGAGACGTCGCTTGCGGGTGCCGCAATGTCACCCTTTGGCGGCTATATTATTGACGGTGGCGTCGGACAGATCGACTTGCGTCTGCGCTCGGATCGGCACAACTCAACTGACTATTGGGTGGAAAACATCCGGCACATCGCCCAGCAGATGGCCCCCGACGCGAACCCTGTCGTCATTCCGGCGACCAATACCCATGGTGGCAATTCCCAACCCATCGACTATCTTGTGAGCGCGACGGTGGGCGACGTCACGCCCTACGCACAAAAGATTTATGAAGCGCTGCGAGAGACTCCCGGTACCGCGAACGCCTATAGCTCCGTCAGCAGCCTCGCGCCCCAGCTGAACATCACGTTTGATAAGGACGCGGCTCGCAGACGTAACGTCGACCTATCCACCATGGCTATCGCAATTCGTGCAGCCTTTGGTGGTGTACGCGCAACCCAATTCCAGACGCAAGATGGCCTCAAGGACGTTCAAGTCACCTACCCGGTCTCTCATCAGCGGAACGAAGCTGACATCAGAAACATTCGCGTGCGCTCCAATACGGGTGAGATCGTCAAAGTGGGCGACCTCGCGCACTTGACGTACGCAAATAGCACGCGATCTATCGACCGGGTGGATCGGCAGACGGTCGTGCACGTCAGTGCAAATCTCGCACCCGGTGCAACGCTGTCCGGCGTTGAGAAGGCATTCGCGGCCAAGCTCGATGACATTGGGCTGCCCGAAAGCGTGCGGGTCATCGCAAATAGCAATGGCACCCAGCAGAATTTGACCGATACCGAGCGAGGCATGACGCTCTCGCTTATCTTCGGCATGGTGCTCGTCTTCTTGCTCATGGTGGCGCTTTACAACAGCTATCGGTCGCCGCTCATCATCATGCTCTCGGTGCCGGTCGCCGTTGTCGGTGCGTTGGGAGCGCTCGCGATCACGCGGGAAACGCTCAACGCATTCTCGCTCATCGGCACGGTGCTGCTGATCGGTCTTGTGACCAAAAATGGCATCTTGCTGGTTGACTACGCGAACCAGCTTCGCGAGCGCGGCTTGGAGCGTCTCGAGGCGATCAAGGAGAGTGCGCGCGTTCGCTTCCGGCCCATCATCATGACGACTGCCGCGATGGTCTTCGGCATGTTGCCGCTAGCCCTCGGGCTCGATCACGCAGTGCAGTCGCGCAAATCGCTTGGCATCGTGGTCATTGGAGGGTTGATCAGCTCGCTCTTACTCACCCTCATCCTCATCCCGGTCGTGTACGTGCGTCTCAGTCCGCAGCGGCTGCGACCGCGTGCACGCTGGGTCACGAGCGATCTCTACCCGGTCGGCGAGGAAGAGCAGCGACAATCTGGCGCGACGACGCCTGGCGCCTAGGACGTTTGCGCCTCCTGCGCTAAGCGTCGGCGGCGGTGATTAGTAAAAGCGTTAAACAACAGTCGCTCTTAAACGCGTTCTGGATTCCGATCAACTTCCAGAATTCCGCAATTCTTGCGATCGCCGTGCCCGCCGCACTGCTGCACATTTCAAGCGCCAACCACACGCAGGCGCTTGCAATCGTGGTGAGCATCGCGGCAGCGCTCGCGATGGTCGTGCCGCCGATTGCCGGCGCTATTTCCGACCATTTCCGGCGTCGAGGGGGGCTGCGACGGCCGTTCATTTTGATTGGTGCCGCCATCAACGTCGCGGGGTTGTTCTGGATGAGCCGCACGACGTCGATCGAGCCATTTACCCTCGCGCTGCTCCTTGCGGTTCTCGGCCAAAGCATCAGCCTCGCCGCCTATCAGCCACTCATCCCCGAAGTGGTCAATCGTTCGGAGTGGGGTCTGGCGTCTGGCTACCAAGGGATCGCAGCACTGATCGGTTCGGTCCTCGGTTTGGGCTTCGCAAGCTTCCTGGATCCCGACGCTATTTTTTTGTGGTCTGCCGCCTTTGTCTTCGCAGGGGCGATTACGGTGACGCTGACACCGGAGGGGAAGTTTGTTGACGACGAAGATCACGTGCACATCGGCAACTGGTTCGACTTCACGATGGCGTTCACGTCGCGCATGTTCGTCAACTTCGGTCTTTTTTTGCTGATGACGTTCGTGCTGTATTTCTTCCACGACGTTCTCGGCGATCAGACGCCCTCGCGAAGTACCGGCTTCTTCGGCGCATTGGCGCTTGCGGGTGCTGCGATCACGAGCTTTTGGATGGGCCGTCTGTCCGACAGGGTGGCGCGCAAGAACATTGTTGCGCTCGCCGGCGTGCCGATGGCCATCGCCATCTTCATTTTTGCTGCCGCGCCAAACTTGCATTGGCTTGTGCTTATCGCGCTGCTCTTCGGACTGGGATACGGCGCGTTTGTTTCGACGGGTTGGGCGCTTGCGATCGACTCCGTGCCGCAGTTGCGTGACGTTGCGCGCGATCTCGGCATTTGGGGTCTTGCAAGCGGGCTGCCGGCCATCGTGGCACCCATATTCGGCGGCTGGCTTTTGGCGCACGCTGCGTCACCCCTCATCGGATACAAGACGCTCTTCGTCGTCTCGGCCCTGTCGTTCGTCGCCGGGTCGCTCATCGTGCTGTTCATAGGACTCTCGCATCGATTCGGGCTGACACCCCGATCGCGCACGCAATGAATAACCGGTTTGGAATCTGCGTCCAAACAGTCGTTTTAGCTATCATTCGACCATACTATTGGACGGC
>DASZFB010000254.1:0-3647 GCA_035940275.1 Candidatus Eremiobacteraceae bacterium
AAGCGGACAGCCTGGCAATCTTTGGCGGAATGACCGGTGGATTTGCGCACGCTCATTTCATTACAAGTGCCATCGAGCACCATGCCGTCCTGCATGCGGCAGACATGTTGCGCGCGCGCGGACACAGAGTAACGATCCTCCCGGTTGATCGCGACGGCTTCGTCTCCGAAGAAGCACTACGACTCGCGCTCGACGGGAGTCCGGCGCTCGTGAGCATGATGCATGGTAACAACGAGATCGGCACGATCCAAGACATCGCGCGTCTGGCCGCACTGACGCACGAGCGCGGCGGGATATTCCACACAGACGCGGTGCAAACGGTTGGACACATAGCGGTTGACGCGCACGCACTCGGCGTCGATGCGCTCAGTTTGTCCGGGCACAAATTCGAAGGCCCGAAAGGTGTGGGCGCTCTGTACGCGCGCAAGAACTTACCGCTCACTCCGTTGATCGTTGGCGGCGGCCAAGAAGGTGGGCGACGCGCCGGTACGGAGAATGTGCCGGGAGCCGTCGGGCTTTCGGTTGCGCTCTCGCTCGCAGTGAACGAGTTGTCCGACACGCAGCCTCGAATGAGCGCGCTGCGCGAGACGCTGATTGCCGGCATCCTCACGTCAATCCCGCAATCGGCGCTCAACGGATCGCCAGAGCATCGTCTGCCCAACAACGTGAACATCCGGTTCGATCATATTGAAGGCGACACGGTCGTCGTGGGGCTCGACCTCGCCGGTATAGAGATCTCAACCGGCAGCGCGTGCAGCTCCGGATCGCTTGAACCCTCACATGTTGCCTCGGCCATCGGACTTGAGCCGGTCAGCGCGCGTGGTTCGATTCGAATATCCCTCGGCCGCACGACCACGCGAAGCGACGTCGATCGCGTCCTCGACGTGCTGCCGCCCCTCGTCGAGCGGCTGCGTGGGCTTGCGGGCGCCCTCACAGTTGAAGAAATGCACGGGTCTTAATGCTTGAACCACGCTGCTGCGGGGAACCATACCGTAGCGGGGAGGCACTCTTGCAAAGGCCCAAGAAGCGAACGGTCCACCCATGACCTACCAAGACTTTATGTGGCTCGCGTTCGGCGCGGCCGCGCTCATCGTCGCCATCGGTCTCGCGTATCTCTTCGTGCGCACAGCGAAGGTTCTTGATAAGACGCAAGAGACGATGGGCAAGGTCGAGCATGTGCTCGATCGATTGGAAGCGCCCGTGACCGAGACGCTCGAGCATGTCGGTGGGGTCGCGGGGAACGTCGATGCGATGGTTGGGCGTATCGATCGGATCACAGAAGCGATCGAAAAGGGTGCAGCGGGCATTGCCAAAGCCGCAGAGACGGCTCAATCAGCGGTATCACCGACCGTTGCCAACGTCGTTGGCATCGTCGCTGGGATCTCCCAAGGCGCGCAGCAGTTCTTCCGTACGCGCCGAGGGAATGGATCATCACAAGAGACGGGTCGGGATTTCAGACGCGAGTAACGAGAGGGAGCAGATCATGGGACATGACAACAGCCACAACGACACCAGTTCGGGATTCATCTCGGGGTTCATTATCGGCGGCTTGATCGGAGCGGCCGTCGCGATCGTCCTCGCGCCGCAGAGCGGTGAGGAGACTCGCGATCTCATTCGCGGCAAAGCGCACGAGTTTAAAGGCAAAGCCCTCGATCTCGCGTCCGATCTCAAAGATCGCGCGTCTGACCTGGCCGACGATCTCCGCACGCAAGCGGACGAGCTCGCCAAACGTGGACGCGAAAGCTTCGAGACCGTCCGTACGCAGTTCAACGACGCGGTCGAAACCGGCAGAAAAGCCGCGAAGACCAAACGCGACGAGTTCGAGACCGAGTAGCTCACCCTGAAAGATACCGTGCGGTCGAGACAACCTCGACCGCTACAGGCGATGCGTCAGGTGGTCGCCTTGTGCACCTCTTGTCCGAAGCAGAAGGGCACGAATGGATATTAAAGTCAACGTACGCGAGTCCAACGGGCAGCGGCCCTGCAGCGTGGTCGATCTCAACGGTGAGATCGACGTCTACACTTCACCCAAGGTGAAGGAGACGATCACAGGGCTCATTGATTCCGGCCACTACGCGCTCGTCATCAACCTCGAGAACGTGCGCTACATCGACTCGACGGGCCTAGGCGTTCTTATCGGCGGCCTCAAACGCGTGCGCGAGCATTCTGGCGCGGTCAACCTTGTGTGCACGAATCCGCAGATCAAGAAGATCTTCGACATCACCGGGCTCGTCAAAATCTTTGGCATCTACGATACCGAAGCGCAGGCATGCGAGAATCTCTGATCTTGGAGACCACAACCGGGGGCGGCAATGTCGTCGAGCTGCGAATCCCGAGTAAGGCTGAATGGGTCGGTGTTGCACGACTCGCGGTAGCAGGCATCGCCAGCCGGTTGCAGTTTTCCATTGAAGACATTGAAGACCTCAAGCTTGCGGTAGCCGAGGCGTGCACGAACTGCATTCAGCACGCGACCGGCGGCGAAAGCGTGTCGATCACGTGCCAGATATATCCCGATAAAATCAAAGTCACGGTCGAAGACTCAGGCAGCGCAACGGCGAGCGACCTCGCGCCGAAACGGTTGGGCGAGCCGACGGTCGGTGGCCTTGGCGTCTTCCTCATCCGCTCGCTTATGGACGACGTCGAATACGAGCTGAATCCGGAATCCGGAACGAAGCTCACGATGACGAAATTTCTCCGCACTTAAATCCTATGAGCGCTTCGCACGTGAGTCCGACGGAAGGGCTGGTAGAGCGGTTCGACCGGGAGCGGACGCGGGAACTTTTTCGCCGCTTCGTCGCACACCACGACTTAGGTGTACGCGATGAGCTCGTCGTCACGCATCTCAATTTGGCACGATATCTCGCGGTCCGCTTCGGCAATCGCGGCGAGCAAATTGACGACTTGGTTCAAGTCGCCACGCTCGGCCTCATCAAGGCGATCGATCGGTACGATCCGGAGCGCGGCGTAGAATTCACAACCTACGCGACGCCGACCATTATTGGCGAGATCAAGCGCTATTTTCGCGACAAAGGCTGGACGATTCGCGTTCCGCGGCGGCTGCAGGAGCTCAATCTCGCGGTCAACCGGACGATGGAACACGCCGCGGTCGAACTGGGGCGCTCACCCACCGTTCACGACCTTGCAACGCGGCTGGGCGTTTCCGAAGAAGAGGTCATCGAGGCGCAGGAACTCGGGCAGATGTACAATCTGCTGTCCATCGATTCCGAACTTGCGGCAACGGGTGACGCCAAGACTGCGACGCTGCTCGATTACCTCGGTCGCGAAGACCCCGAACTGTCACTGCTCGAGGATAAAACAAGTCTCGAGCGTGGCTTCGGCGCACTCGATCCACGCGAGCGCGTTATTCTCTTCTTACGCTTTTACGAGAATATGTCACAGGCGGAAGTGGCGAAGCGTTTCGGTGTTTCACAAATGCACGTCTCCCGCTTGCAGCAGCGCGCTCTTGAAAAACTCAAGAGGGAGTTAAAAGAAGAATAGCAACGCGCGCGGCCAACGTCCAACCAGAAGCAATGAAACCTCAGGAAATCCGCCAGTCCTTTGTCACGTTCTTTGAGGGCAAGGGCCACAAGCTTGTGCCTCCGGCAAGCCTCATCCCCGACGCGATGTCGACGACGCTCTTCACGATC
>DASZFB010000255.1:0-3561 GCA_035940275.1 Candidatus Eremiobacteraceae bacterium
ACGATGACGCGGCCTTCCTGCGGATCGTAGAAACGCGGCACGAGCTGCATGATGGTCGTCTTGCCTGCCCCGCTCGGACCGACGAAGGCGACAAGTTTTCCAGGCGCCGCGTGAAACGAGATGTCGTGGAGCACCGGCCGATCCGGTGAGTAGCCGAAACGCACGCGATCGAAGACGATGTCGCCTCGTGCCGATTTGAGTTCGATTGCATCCGCACGTTGCGGAGCTTCAGGCGCCATGTCGAGATAGTCGAAGATGCGCTCGAAGACGGCGAACGCGCTGACGAGTTGGACCTGCACGCCGATGAGTGCTGAGGCGGGACCATACAGCCGGGCAAGATATGCAACGAACGCGACGATCGTGCCGACGCCCAGACCCGACGTGATTGCAAGCCATCCTCCACCCAGCCAGACGATAGCCGGACCAACGACTAAGAGTGCGCCGATGAGCGCTATGAACCAGCGCCCCACCATGGCGAGCTTCACCTCAAGATGCATGAGCTCGGTACCGGCCTCGTGGAAGCGTGCAGCTTCCTGCCGTTCGCGCACAAACGACTTCATGAGCGTGATGCCCGACAGTGAGAGCGTTTCCTGAAGCAAGCCTTCAATGCGGTCGCGTTGCTCGCGCGTTTTCTTGCGAATCCGATACATTGCGCGGCCGACGGGTGCAAGCGGAATCACCATGAGCGGCACGACAATCATCGAGAGCAGCGCAAGACGCCAGTCGAGGATGAAGATGGCAATGACCGTCGTGATGATGATGGCAACGTTTGTAACGATCGTGACGAGGGTTCCGGTGACGACGTTGTCGATCGCGTCGACGTCGCTCGACACGCGGTTCATGATCTCGCCGGTCTTGGTTGATGTGAAGAACGCAAGCGACATGCCGTGCAAGTGTTTGACCAGGGCATCGCGGATGTCGCGCATGATGCCTTCGCCGACATAGGCATTCAGGAAGCCCTGCCAGGCGCCGATTGCGCTTGCGATGAGCGCAGAGAGCGCCATTCCACCCACGAAGACCCATAGCAGATGCAAGTTCTTGCCCGCGATGGCACTGTCAATGATCCACTTCGTGAAGAGCGGAGGCAGCTGGCCAAGCGAGCTCGTCACGATGATCGCGAGCATGATGAGCGACACTTCACGCCAGTAAGGAAGGAAGTAGCGCGCAACGCGACGCCAGTCGATGCGCCGAGGAACCTTGCCGTCCTGGCCGAGTGACATCGAGTGGAGCATGAAAATCGGAGAGCCGCTGAGCATTCTTATTATTTGCGCTCTAGGCCCTTGAGATTCCCCTAAACTTCGAGCGCCTCAATCTTTTCGTACGACGTGCTCAGCGCACGGAAAGCCACGACACCGGTAATCGCAGCGGTCATGGCAAGGCCTGCTTCGACTGCGCCCACGCCGTGGAACGCAATGCGCATCGCGCCAAGCGCGGCGGCGCAGACAATCAAAGTTCCGACGCCGCCGAGAAATGGGATGATCATCCGTATGCCGCGATTGATTGCGTTGGGGTTGTCCCACGTGAATGAAGGAAACGTAGTGTCGAAAGCCAGCCCAAAGCTGACGGACGCCATCGACATGAGAAGAGCAAAGATAACGAGTGCTACTGTGACGGTTAATCCGAACCCATAGCCATAGGCGAGCGCAGCGGCACCGAAGCAAATGACGATCGCCGTTTGGCCCCAGGCGACGAGAAATTTACTGCGCAAGATGTCCGCAGTTGTGAACGGCAGGGCTCGCAAGATCCATATCGAGCTATGCTCCAGCGAGAGCGCCGTCATGCCAGGATTGAGCCCTGCGAGAACGGCAACAAAACCGATTTGCGCCATCGCCAATTGCGGGGTTAACGGTAGGAGCGGTGTTTGCACCTTGTGCCCGACGAGAAGATAGCCGACAAAGCCAAGCGACGTGATGTGACTGAACCACAACTGGGGGGTGCGAACGAGCGTCCAAGCGTCTTTGCGAAAGAGAGCGACCCACGGTTTGGCAGTGAGAAGCCGGCGCGCACGCTGGGTGGCAGCCCGGCGTACAACCGTAATCGATTCGCTCCATCCCTGCGTGAAGCTACGGGAGATGAACGCGAGCGCAACCGGACACGCCACGACCGTCGCCAACAGCAAGAACCCAAACCAGAGCAAGGCCGCGCCTACGTGGCCCATCGACAGCAGTGACACCACATTCCCGATCCACGTACTCGGTAACCACACGGGCGGAGCCGGCAACTGCAAGGTTGAGATGTCGCCGTGCGCGCGCGCAATACCGGAAAAACTCGCAACCCAGAACGTCGTCGGCACGATCGCTCCTAAGAGCCACAGTGTTTCTTTGGCCTGCTGTGACGGAATGTAACGAAGCGCCAAAATAGTTACCGCGGCGAGCACCGCGTACAACATTGCCGGAAAGACGGCGACACCGATCAGCGCTATCGGGTACGCCCACCACGGTGTCTGCGTACCTAAGAAATATCCGACAACGAACGGCACAAGAAAAGTGCCGACATAAATCTCGTTTTGGAAAACGCCGCTGACAAACTTCGCGACGACGATACTCGACGTGCGCAGCGGCATCGTAAGCAACCCCGGCATGTCCGCAGAAAGATAGAGATCGCCGAGCGCCTGTCCGAAGGCGATGAAAATGTCGGTAAAGAGGTACACCAAGAAGGCCCAGACGGGAATGCTCCACAGGAGGCGCCACGCTTGCGCGTCGACGAGCGTTCGCACACCGAGATACGTTCCCGCCAGGATGAGCAGAAAGAGAAAGCCGGCGGCCGAGATAGCAACCGTATAGACGGTGCGGCTGGACCAGTCGCGGCGAGCGGCGAGAGCGCGCTGATGCACGATGTTGGCGCTCAAAAACAGCATCTCGGCGACGCTCGATCTGCGCGCGTGCGCCCCAATCTGCTCTATCAAATGATTTGCGCGACGCTTCGCTCTTCGGGCGTGCCGGTAATCCCGAGGAACACATCCTCGAGCGTGTCATGGCCCCGGCTGCTGCGTAGTTCATCGACCGTGCCGATCGCCACGATATTTCCATGATCGATGATCGCGATGCGGTCGCACAATGCTTGCGCAATCTCCATGATATGGGTCGACATAAAGATAGCGCCCGAGCTGGCTGCGATGGAACGCAAAATGTTCTTCAGCAATCGAGCGCTACGCGGATCAAGCCCAACAGTCGGCTCGTCCAAGATATAAATTTTCGGCTCGTGCAGCAACGCCGAGCACAGCATGATCTTTTGTTTCATGCCATGCGAGAAACTGCCGAGCATACTGTCGGCATCGCCCGTCAGGTCAAAAAGTTCGAACAACTCGGCGGCGCGCCGTGCCTTTTTGACCGGGCTCATGCCATAGACGTCACCGACGAAGTCGAGAAACTCGCGCGCAGTAAGTTTGGCGTACACTTGGGGCTCGTCCGGCACGTAGCCGAAGACACGCTTGGCCTGAATCGGCTGGCGAGCAATGTCAAAGCCGGCAAGCCTGGCGCGGCCTGAGGTTGGCCGCACGAGACCGGTCAGCATCTTAATCGTTGTGGTCTTGCCCGCGCCGTTCGGTCCGAGAAACCCGAA
>DASZFB010000256.1:0-4748 GCA_035940275.1 Candidatus Eremiobacteraceae bacterium
CGGATTCCTCAGAACTACTTGAAACTGTGAAGAGACTCTCGACTGAGGTGCTGGCAAAAAACGCTGACGAGGTCGATAGAGAGCGCAGCTTCCCTCGCGAAAATATCGAGCGCCTCGCACAAGACGGCCTCCTCGGCTTACTTGTGCCCAAGGATTACGGGGGTGCCGGCGGTGGCATTGCCGAGATGGCGCAGGTGCTCGAGCAGTTAGCACAGGCGTGCGCTTCGACCGCCATGATCATGCTGATGCACTACTGTGGCACGGCCGTTATCGTCGCAAAAGGAAGCGACAAGCTCAAACAGGATATCCTCCCCAAAATCGCCGTAGGCAAACACCTTACCACCCTCGCGTTCAGCGAAGCCGGCTCCGGCGGTCATTTTTATACACCCGTTAGCGAACCCAAACCCAACGGACGCGCGTCCCATTTGAGCGCACTCAAGAGCTTTGTGACGAGCGCAAACGAAGCGGACAGTTATGTCATATCGACCCGGCGCCCCGGTGCGTTAGGACCCACCGACCTCAACCTCTATCTTGTTCGGAACGGCGCGAATGGTTTCACCGTTGAGCGGCAGTACGAGGGGCTTGGGCTAGCTGCCAACGATAGCGGCTCAATGCGCATGGACAAAGTTGAGCTGACGGATGATCAGCGTCTCGGGGATCCCGGCACTGGATTCCAAACAATGCTTGAAATTGTGCTGCCGCATTTCCAGATTGGGTCTGCGGCAGTGTCGGTTGGTATCGCCTCAGCGGCCTTTGCGGCGGCAACCAGTCACGTTTCGAATAGGAAGTATGAGCAAGCGGCTAGCGCACCCCTCGCCACGATTCCGCGGGTACAGTATCTCGAAGCAGAGATGGCGCTCGAATTGCGTGTCGCGCGAGCATATCTGGAGCACGTCGTCGAGAAAGCAACATCCGGTCATCCCGAAGCCATGCTCGACATTCTTGCGGTTAAGATCAAAACGTCCGACGCAACGCTCGCAATCGTGTCGAGGGCGATGACGCTTGGCGGCGGTTCCGCATTTGGGCGCCGGGGCGGCCTCGAGCGGAACTTCCGAGATGCCCAAGCCGCTGCGGTCATGGCCCCCTCCTCGGATGTCCTCAAGGACTTCTTGGGCAAGGCCGTGCTCGGATTGCCACTCTTCTAAGGAGAACACAGCAATGCCATCGACCGGCAAGTCGCTCCGCATCGGCGCCGTCGCGTATGACCCAAAGGTCGTGATAATTTGGGAAGGCTTCAGAGAATACTTCGCTAAGCGCGGTGAGCCGATTGACTATGTTCTTTATTCAAACTATGAGTCGCAAGTTGAGGCCAACCTCTCGGGTGAAATTGACATCGCTTGGAACTCGCCGCTCGCCTGGGTGAAGAGCCAGATCGCGAGTGGCGGCCGCTGCCGAGCAGTCGCGATGCGTGATTCAGATCGCGATCTCACGACGAAGATCATCGTTCGCAAAGATTCTAGTATCAAATCGGTCGCCGACCTTGCCGGCAAGGTCGTCGGGGTTGGCGCTTCCGACTCACCACAGGCTACGCTCATCCCGCTTTCGCTGATAACGGACATGGGGGTCGTCCCAGGACGCGATTGCCGCGTACTCTACCACGAGGTCATGGTCGGCAAACACGGAGATCACGTCGGCGGTGAGCGCGATGCCGCCCGCGCGCTTGCTGGGGGTAAAAGCGACGCGGCGTGCGTGCTCGATAGTAATTACACGGTCTTTGTCAATGAAGGCACCCTCGACCCCGGAACAACCAGGGTTCTAATCTCAACGCTGCCATTCGATCATTGCAATTTTACCGCCAGACCAGACCTGCCAGATGATAAGATCAAGCGTTTTGCCGAAACACTACTATCGATGTCGTTCGCAGAGCCCGAGATACGAACGTACATGGAACTCGAGGGACTCAAGCAGTGGCTGCCGGCGCGGCTTTCCGGCTACGCACAGCTCGAAAGAGCGGTCGAGCGTTTCGAGCACCATCCTGTCGGCGCAGCCTAAACCGATGAGCGTTTAAAGGTAACATTGTCCGGCGAAACGGCTCTTTCAATCAAAGCGCGCATCGACCTCGAGGATCTCGCGCTCCATGAGGGCGCGGCCGTCTTGCTGCGACGCGGGCTGGCGGATCTGTCCGTCGGCGAAATAGCGGAGATACGAGCCGACGCGCCTGAGATGAACGACACGCTGGCGCAATGGTGCCGCAAAGAAGGGCATCGGCTCGCAGGAGTCAGCGGTCATGCGGGTACGTACCTGATCGAGCGCGGTGTTAGCGGTCCACAATTAACTTCCAACGACAATACGGTAAAAGCGGTTGCCGATCCAACGTGGGGACTTGCGCCACGCGGTGCGCAAGTTGAATCCGGAGGTCCCACGTTCTCTTTCACGATTCGCCAGAAGCGTGAGGTGTGGGCCGAGCGTCTTGGCAGCATCTACAAGCAGGCTGTTGCAAACCAGTGGTCGGCTGCCCGCGACATACCGTGGACCGAACTTCCGAAGCTTGCCGAACCGGTTGAAGATGCGGTCTGCCAAATTATGACGTTTCTGACGGAAAACGAGTTCGCAGCGCTCTACGTCCCCGCTCGATTCATCCCTCGAATCCATCCACACTATCGCGAGGTTGTCGAGGTACTCGCACTGCAGATCGTCGACGAGGCGCGTCACGCCGAGACGTTTACACGGCGCGCGGAAGCAGGCGGCCGCGGATTGGGTGTCACCGCGGTCAGCGGCCAACTCTCCCTCCAGACGCTGCTCGAAGAGCCCGACTTCACGACTGCAACGTTCTTGCTGTGCGTGATGGGCGAGGGCACGTTTCTCACGTTGCTCAAGTTCTTGGAAACGCATGCGCCCGACAGCGTGACTGCCACCCTGGCGCGTCTCGCGCATCGCGACGAGGCACGTCATGTTGCGTTCGGAACCGAGCATTTACGCTACGTTCTCGAGCACGAGCCGGAACGCCGGTCATCATTTGCTGCGGCCGTCGAACACAGAAGCCGTATGCTGGCATCGATATCAGGCTTGAGTTCCTATGTCCACGACGCGCTCGTGATCTATTCCGGCGGAGGCGTATCGCCGCAACAGATCCGTATTGGAGCAGAGCGAGTCTCGGCGCTGCATCGCGACATGGACGACCAGAGACGCGAGCGCTTGCGTTCGCTCGGGTTCGGCGAGGCCGTCGCAACGCAGATGTCAGCCTACCACACTAAGAATTTTATGTAACGAAGGTTATCCGTGACGGAGCCTTGCGCGCCCAACTGCGCAGGTAGTCAGACAATCGCTGCATAGCGCGCGAGTACCAATCTTGTCCGACACCGAATCCAATTCGCACGTGTTCAGGGGAGCCGAAACAGTCGCCCGGCGCGAATAACAGCCCCTGCATAATCGCGGCCTCGCAGAACCCGCGTGTGTCCCCTCCAGCAACAAGCCACGGAAATGCAATCATGGCCCCCTGAGGACGGATCCACTGCAACACGTCGGGGTGCGCAGCCATCACCTGATCGAGCAACTGCAAGTTGGTGGTCGCTACCTCCCGCGTCCTCTTCAATATCGCATCTCGATGCCGGACCGCAATCTCGGCAAGGAACTCGACAACTGGGGAGTTTGAGATCGTAACATATTCGCGCGTGGTCAAATAAGCCTCCCGGCGCTGCGCATCTCGTTCGATAATCCATCCGAGGCGTAGCCCGCTCAGCGCGAAGGCTTTGGAGAAATCGCCGATGACGGTGGCTCCCGGGAGGCGCGCGGCAGAAGATGTCGCGCGTCCGTGATAGATCGGATGATACACCTCGTCAGAGACGAGTTGTATGCGCCGCTCGGCAGCGAAGTCGTGCAGTGAGCCCAAGTCCCCGTCGCTTAATACCATCCCAGTCGGGTTATGCGGCGAATTCACGAGGATGAGTTTTGTCCGCGCGTCGACGAGGCTCTTTACTTCATCGAGGTCGATCTGGAAAGCGTTCTCGCGGGGAATGTGATACGATCGCACCTCGAGACCAAAGGACTCGGGCAGCCACTGGTGCGGGGGAAAGCATGGAAATGGAACGACCACATTCGCACCGGGTTCGGCGGCCAGATAGAAAGTATGCGCTAACGCTTCAGCTGCGCCAATAGTAACGAGAACGTGTTCTGGTGCGACGCCCTGCATCTCTGCGAGAGCGTCGCGTAAACTGCTCGCGCCGGTGGATCGCGAGTAAACGACGTTTGAATCAAGCAATCGTTCAACGCTTCCAGCTCCGGCGAGCTGTAACAAATCTCGCAGGTTCCAAACGGGACCCGTGCTTCCGGATAAATTAAATTCAATCGGTGGCTCTGTGTATTTTTCTATCCATTGCTCGAGCAAAAACGGTTTTAGCCTCATGAGGCACGGCTTCTAGATCTTGTAGCTGCCGCCCGCTAGCTCTCGGAACTTTTTCTCACGTTCAAATCGAAACCTGACGTTGCTTGTCACATTTCAAATCGTACGATAGCCACGGAGATGAATATGAGAAGATTGTACAGCGAACTCTTGGGTGGTCGACCTGTGCGCAGCTACTACCGCGGTGCTGATTACTTCCGCAGGTCGGTGTTTGGAATTTCGGGGATGCCGGACGGTGGTTGGTATCCGAGCGGTCTGGCCGCGTTTTCGGTCAACGATATAGAGCCGCTCGCGACGGCGCAATCGTTAATCCCGAGACGCATGGCGACGTTTTAGCTCAGAAGAACGGCGACCTGTCGAACAGATTCCGCGGCATGAACATGAAACCGGTCCAAATCGTGTGGGTCGT
>DASZFB010000257.1:0-4684 GCA_035940275.1 Candidatus Eremiobacteraceae bacterium
ATGATCGAAGTTGTCAAGATACAGCCGGCTAATCGCGATGACGCGCAGATACTCGATGCCCGTTGCCTCGCGTCCTTTGAGCGGCGTCTTGTGGGGCACGTAGTACCACGGAATGAACGCGTAAAAGCCGTGTGTTTCATCTTGGAGCTCACGCAGGACATCGAGATGCGTGATGCGCTCGGCGTCGGTTTCAACCGACCCGAACATCATCGTTGCGGTCGTTGGCATGCCGAGCCGCTGCGCGATGCGCATCACCTCGAGCCAGCGGTCGTCATCAATCTTGCGCGCGGAGATCCGCTTGCGAACGCGCTCCACGAGAATTTCGGCTCCCGCACCTGGCAGCGATTTCAATCCGGCTGCGCGCAGTGTTGTGAGGACGTCCTCGACGCTCATGTTCTCGCGCTTGGCGATCCCGCAAATCTCGCTCGTCGACAGCGAATGAATGTCAACGCCGGGAAAACGCCGGGTGATTTTTCCGAAGAGCTCGACGTAATGGTCGATTGGAAGATCGGGGTTGACGCCGCCTTGCACCATGATCTGCGTCGCGCCTTGGTCGGCAGCCCACTGCACGCGCGCGAGCACCTGATCATGCGTCATCGTGTAGCCTTCGGGATGGCCTTCAGGCCGAAAGAACGCGCAAAACGAGCAGTGCACGTTGCAGATGTTCGTGTAGTTGATCGTCGTATCGATGACGTAGCTGACTTCGCGCCCCGGGTGCATCTGCGTGCGACGCTTGTGCGCCGCCGCACCGAGCTCGTGTAATGACGCTTCGCGATAGATCGCCACGGCCTCATCAAACGTGAGACGTTGACCTTGTGAAGCCCGCTCCAACACAGAAGCGATATCAGGCATGCTGAGCGACCTCACTAAAAAACTGCAAGTCAGGGATGCGTTCGAGCAAATCCGTTTCGTGCGCGGCGCGCATGAACCCAATGAGGTCTGTTCGCGCTTGGTCATCAAAGCGGAAACGCAACGCGCGGTAATACTGTTCGTAGAAGTCATCTGCTCGAGGGCGCATACTTTGCGCGTGGCTGATAACTTGGTGAATGTTCTCCAGCCCCCAGTCGAGCGAGTCGCGCAGAGCACCCGACACGGCGCTCACTTCAGCAGGAGCCACGCGTGCGTAATCCCTGCGAGCCGCCCACACAGCGTACACCATTCCAGAACCGGTGTGCCGATGCCACAACTCGCCGATGTCGTGGACGCTGCCGAACGGGACCTGTTCTGCGGCATCGATTGCCTTGTCGCCGATGAGCAAGCACGGCGTCGCGTCTGCAAGATGCTGCGCAAATGGGTCATCGCTTTCCACCATCAAAGGATCAAAGCCATAGTACCGACGGCAGATGAGTTGGAAAAGCGTCCGCCCGGTGACCGATTCGCGAGTGACCGCTATTTTCCGACCGGCCAGTGCTTTTGGTTCGAGCGTTGAGATGCAGCAGATACTGAGCACCTTGTCGTAGGCACCAATGCAGATGTCCGGCAGCAGCACAAGCTCATCTGCATGTTCGGCGTAAAATGCCGACGATATCGGACTGACGTCGAGGCGCCCCTCGAGGAGCGCTTGGTTGAGTGACGCGGGCACGTCGGCGACCATGATACCCGGGAACTGTACCGCGTCATCGTCAATCGCGGTGTACACGGGCAAATCGTTCGTATACGAGATGCGACCGCAGCGTGGCACGTCGTGCAACATGATCGTCGCCTCTATGCCGGCTCGAGCACGCGGTAGAGCAAATTGCGCCGCGTGGGTTCGAAGCCTGATTCGACGATGGCGCGCTTGAGCTCGAGGATCGGCGTGCTTTGGTCGGTCGTGCTGCCGGCGTCGCGATAAATATGTTGCTCGTTGTGTACCGTGCCATCGATGTCGTCAGCGCCAAAATGCAAGCCTAGCTGCGCCATCTTGATGCCGTAAGAAATCCAGTACGCCTTGATATGGTCGATGTTGTCGAGCATGAGGCGCGAAACCGCGATCGTGCGAAGGTCGTCGATGCCGCCGGTCCATCCACATTCCTCAAGGTCGTTGGCTTCCGGGTGAAATGCAAGCGGCACAAAACACTTGAAGCCGCCGGTCTGTGCTTGCAGTGAACGCAGCAACACGAGGTGTTCGACGCGCTCTTCGATGGTCTCGACGTGACCGTAGAGCATCGTACAGTTAGTTTTAATGCCGAGCCCGTGCGCAACGCGGTGCACCTCGAGCCATTCTTCAACGTTAGCCTTGTGCGGGCAAATAATATCGCGAACGCGCTTGACGAGGATCTCGGCACCGCCGCCGTTGAGTGAGGTCAGACCGGCATCGCGCAATTGGGCTAAACCCTCTTCGTACGTGCAACGCGCGCGCTTGCACATGTAGTCGATCTCGGCTGCGGTAAAGAGGGCCAGCTGAACGTGCGGGATGCGTTTGTGCATCTCGGCAATGGCAGGGACCCAGAACTCTAGGCTCGTCTGCTTGGGGTCGTGTCCGCCGACGATGTGCAGCTCGTCGTAATCGTTAGGTTCGGCACACGCCTTCTCGAGGATCATCTCGAGTGACATGCGGTAAGCTCGTTCTTCTTTCTCGGCAGCTGCAAACGAGCAAAATTTGCACGCTGCGTAGCAGATGTTGGTTGTGTTCAGATAGCGCTTGACGACATAGTATGCGCGATTTGCATTCTTTGCGAAGCGCACGGAATGCGCGAGTTTCCCGACCTCATGGAAGGGCGCGTCGGTGTAAAGAAATACGCCATCCGCGTGGCTTAAAGGAACGCCTGCGTGCAGCTTCTGCGCGATCGCCTCGAGCCCGCCACCGTTCTGCGACATGATAAGCGGCGTTCGGCGAGCCTCCAGGCCCGGCCTTGCCCTAATAAACGGACCTAAAGGTCCGTTGCTGCATCTACAACAGTGTTTGCTGCATCTACAACAGTGTTTGTTCGCCGTCGCGCGGCGCGAGCATGTCGGCAAGTTTGTCGATGTCAGCCAAGCCCACAAGAATCCGTCGTGGCTTCGTGCCTTCGGTGGGTCCAACGACGCGGTACTCTTCGAGGATCTTCATGAGGCGCACGGCGCGCGGGTGGCCGACTTTGAGTTCCGCCTGCAAAAGCGCGACCGATGCCATTTGCCGCTCGATGATGATCTTTGCCGCCTCGAACGCCAGCTCGTCATCAGGCCCGCGTCCATCTTCTTCCACTTCACTGAGTTCGATGTCGATGCGGTTCGCCGGACCTTCTTGCTCGCGCCAGAACTCGCAGAGACGTTCCATCTCGTCGCCCGTGACGAGCGCGCCTTGCACGCGAACCGGCTTCGGCGCATCAATGGGCAAGTATAGCATGTCGCCTCGGCCAAGGAGCCGCTCGGCGCCGGCCATGTCGATGATCGTTCGAGAATCGACCTGCGACGAGACCGCGAACGCGATGCGCGACGGAATGTTTGCTTTAATGAGCCCGGTGATGACGTCCACCGAGGGTCGCTGGGTTGCGACGACGAGGTGTATGCCGGTAGCGCGTGCGAGCTGCGCAATGCGGCAGATGCTGGTTTCGACACGCGTCGGCGCCACGAGCATGAGATCGGCGAGTTCATCGATGACGACCACGATGTATGGGAGCCGGTCGACGGTGCGATCCTGATTGTACTCTTCGATTTTGCGTACGCCGGCACGAGCAAAAAGTTCATAACGTGCATCCATCTCTTTAGTAAGTTCGTAGAGTGCACCGGCGGCGAGCTTCGGATCGACGATGCATTCTTTGATGAGATGGGGGATGCCGTTGTACGACGTTAACTCGACGCGTTTGGGATCGACAAGCAAGAGCTGGACTTGATCCGGCGTGCAGGTCGAGAGCAGCGACGTGAGGATGACGTTGAGGCAGACGCTCTTGCCGGCGCCGGTAGCACCTGCGACGAGCAAGTGCGGCATGCGCGTGAGATCGCCGACGATAGGTCTTCCGGTGATATCCTTACCAAGTGCGAAGTAGAGCTTGCCTTCACCGCGCGGTAAGTAGTCGAGAATTTCGCGAACACCTACGGTGGACACCGCGCTATTGGGGACCTCGATTCCCACGGCCGCTTTACCCGGAATCGGGGCTTCGATGCGGATACTCTGAGCAGCGAGTGCCAGTTGGACATTGTCCGCAAGCGACTTGATTGCGCTCACCTTGACGCCTCTGCCGGGTGTAATCTCGTAGCGCGTCACACTCGGGCCGCGTTCGATGTGAGTGACTTTGCCGCTGACACCAAACGATGCGAGCGTCTCTTCCAAGAGCATCGCAGCGCTGGCCTCGTTGTGAATGCGCTTCTCCGGCGGATTGAACAGAGCGTAATCGGGGAGGCGATATTCACCGGACGCAATCGCCTTGCGTTCGGCCGGCGACCGGACAACTGCAGGGCGCCCAGGCGCGCGGCGATTCTCGGGCTCGGCCACCACCATGAGAGGCGGTGGTTCAATCGTCAAGCCGGGTGATGGTGTTGCCGATTCAGTCGCTGGCTCTGAACTTGCGATTGGAGTTTCAACCTGCGCTTCCGGCTGCGGGACCGCCTGCACCACAGTGTTTGGGAACTCGAGTTCTCTGACGACAAGCGGAGCTTGAGGCCGCGGAGACTCGATGTCGATCGTGGCTTCTTCATTTCGACGTAGCAAGGGTGCGATTCCGGAGGCTAGCGCGTTCCATGCTGCTGTCGAGGTTCGGCTTGCAACGGAGAAACTTGATTTCAGTGA
>DASZFB010000258.1:0-4123 GCA_035940275.1 Candidatus Eremiobacteraceae bacterium
CATCTTCTAATCCCTGTATCTCAGGTTTAGTAATGTAGCGGTCGACCTCGTGTCGACCGTCCGCAGGCCAGCTCTCAGTGACGTCAGATATGAATGCTTGGATCGCGGCGCTTCTGCCCGGAGCACTCATCCTGGATTTTGAAACTTCGAGCGCAATGTTGTAGCCTGCTAGCCTATCACCACCATCGCTGCCCGGTTGCCACAACGGAGAGAGTCCGCGCATGCGCACGCGCAGCGATGCAAACGATGCAAGCGGCTGGCTATCACCGGGCGAGAGGACAACGAGCGTAATGCCGTTTTTCTCTGCGTGAGAAACCAAGCGCGCGTAGTGATGCGTCTGCAATGCATCGGTGCTCGTTCCATCGAGCACGACAACCGCGCATGCGCCGCTACGAACGATTGCATCAACTGCACGCCGCAGCGCCGGCGCTGTTCCGGGTCGTACGATGATGAGCCGTTCTAAATCGATGCCCGCTGCCTCGGCAGCTGGAGCGAACAGGCCATTTTCAGGATCGACGTATGCACCGATATCACCGCGACGAGTGCAGGCCGCGAGCAAAGCAAACGCGAGCGTCGTCTTACCGGACGAAACATCGCCGAAGATCTCGGTCAAGCGGCCATGTGGGATCCCGATTGGCCCAAGCGCCCGATCCAAGCTTGGAATTCCAGTCGTCCAGCCGGTCAGCGATTGCGCGTGCCCGTGCACTGCAGCACCGTGCCAACGGCGTTCGAGCAGGCTTTCCAGAGCGGCCACGGACATCGAAATCGTTTCCTAAACGTCGGTCGACACAAGGTCGATCGCTACATCCACTTGTCTCGATTGGGCAGGTGGACTGTTAGTATAATCGAACATATGTTCGATTACAAGGCCCAAGAAATCGGGACAGAATCACTTCGGTTCGGAGTTCACAAACGATTCCGTCATGACCGACTTCTCTAAAATTGCGCGCGCCATCATCGATGACGTGCTTCAGCACGAGCCCATTGAAGCGACATGGGCCGGTATCCATGACTATGACGCAAACTATCCTGACGTCACGCTCGATGGGTTCGCCCAGCAAGAGCGCCGTGCAAAGACGCACTTGGATACTTTGCGTCGTTGGAATCCGACGGAACTCTCTGAGTCTGATCGGATCGACTGGCACATGCTCGTTGCCAAATTTGAAGTACAAATACGCGAATCGGAGCAGCTGGTAAGTCACAAGCACAGTCCGTCGCTGTATCCTAGTGTCGCCATCGAAGGCATCTACTCGCTTCTCGCCCGCGATTATGCGCCGCTGCGCGAACGTTTGCCCGCGCTTCAGAGCCGCTTGTCGAAGATCCCCGCAATTTTCACCGCGGCTCGCACGAACCTCGAGCGCTCGCCCGCCATCTGGACGGAGATCGCGATCGAAGAGACAGATGGCGCAACCGAGTTTCTTCGCCACACGGTCGGCGCCATCGCTCGGGAGCATGGTTCGCTCGATGCCGCGCTGGAGGGCGCTATTGCGGCAAGCAATGACTACGGCCGTTTCTTGCGCGAAGAATTTTCGAATAAGGATGGGATGCCGTTCGCGATCGGTCGCGACTTGTTTGATTTCAAGCTCAAGCGCGAGCATCTGCTCGATCTCGACGCTGATGCGCTCCTCGCATTCGGCGAGCGCGCAGTACGCACGACTCAAGAGCAACTAGCCGACGCTGCGCGACAGATCGATCCGAGCAAATCGTGGGGTGAAATCATCGAGGAGTCGCGGCGCAATCTCCCAGACGAGCGCCAGTTGCTCGAAGAATATCGCGCCGGCGTGGATGCCGCCAAGAAATTCATACGGGAGCGCAAGCTTGTCTCGATACCCGCCGGCGAATCGCTGCAAGTCGTCGAGACGCCCACCTTCATGCGACCGACAATCCCATATGCCGCGTACATGCCGGCCGGCGGGTTCGAGCCGCGCCAGGAAGGCTTATACTACGTCACGCCGTTGAACGAACGACTGGCGCCTGAGGACCGGCGCCAACAGATGTTCGGTCACAACCGCTACGGCATGCTGCTCACAAACGTCCATGAGGGCTACCCCGGACATCATCTGCAGCTCGCCATCGCGAGCGGCATCACTTCACCCGTGCGCAAGCTTTTGTGGAACACGGTCTTCTGCGAGGGCTGGGCGCTTTATTGCGAGCAGCTCGTGCTCGATGAAGGATTGACGACCGACCCACGTCATCGTATTTTTCAGCTGAAGGATCAGCTCTGGCGGGCATGCCGCGTCGTTATCGATGTGAAGCTCCACACGAGCAAAATGACCTTCGACGAAGCGGTCGACATGCTCGTCAATGTCGCACACTTGGAACGGCCGAATGCGATCGGCGAAGTGCGCCGCTATACGCAGTCAGCGACCCAGCCCATGTCCTATCTCATGGGCAAGCACCAGATACTCAACTTGCGCGAGCGCGAAAAGCAGCGGCTTGGTAGCGGGTTCAACTTGCAGTCGTTCCACGACCGCTTGCTCTCTTATGGCACGATCCCGGTCGCCCTAATCGAACCTACTTTCGCGTCGACCTAATCCGTTTCAGGCAGTTTTCAGGTAGCCTGCCTACTCTATGCGCAAGAGGTATCAATTCATGTTGACACGCCTTGCGGCAATTTTCGCTTTGACTCTCTCATCCTTACTGATACCGGCTCCTACGCTGAGCGCCCAAACTTCACTAGATGTCGTACCGCTCGTTGTCTTGCAAGCGGGTTTTCGCGGCCAATTTGTCGGGAGGAGCTTCGCTATTGGAAAGGTGCTCCACACGGCAGATGGCGGGCAAGTCTTTGGTTTTGATCTCAACCACAACGGTAACGACGGGGTTCTCGGATCCGCCAAAACGGTAACGGCACAAGGACAGGTTGTTGCGTCGGTCGAGACATTCGATCAAACGACCGCAAAGATCACGAAGATCGTCGTGGCGACGAACACAATGGACGACTGGGTCGTCGAAGGAATCGTCGGCAATGATGTGGGTCTCGTGCTCCACGATCACGTCGTTAACAATCGCGATTTTCGCGGCTATCGCACGATGAACCCCGTGACGTTAAAGAAGTTCACCGGATTCTGGACACCGCCAAATCCCAACAATTTCCTCATCCAGCAAGTTGCTGCGAACCAAGCCATTAGCACAACAGCGGTGCTTGGGTTCGACTTTTCTGATACGCCGCTTGTGTTCGCAACCAATGTTGCGGCAAATACGCTCGGACCCGTGTTTCATCTCGATCCGAATCACTTTTCTGGTGGTGACGGGCCGCAGCTCGCACAAGACACCCTGCGCAATCTCGCCGTTCTCGCGACCTCACCGGATGCCGGAGCCGTGGGCGGAAAACCGCCGCTCATTGCAACCGTCAATCTGACAACCGGTAGGCTGCATCAGTTCAACGGAATTAAGATACCGCCATTCAATTCGGGTTTCGTCAATGGCCTCGCGGTTGATTCGGCAACTCACATCGCTTGCACGACAACAGAACTTGATGCAGATGTCGAGTTTTACGATTACCTAGCAGGCACTGGCACAGCCGTAGGACTCCCCGGCGCATTTGGAAATCAATTCTTCAGTGGCTCGGCAGTCGTCGGCGATGCAATCCACAAGCTGTTTCTCGTGGTCCAAGCAAACGGCAGTATCGGCCCACGCGGAGACAGCGTCATTGATATATTCGACGAGAGCGGTAACTTGGTCGAATCGATCACAGGCTTCAAAGCCTTCAGTGTCACTCCGGGAATCGCGATCAACCCGGTCAAGCGCTTAGGATTTATCATGGGCCCAACGCCGGACGCGCTCACCCAGTTCACCTACTAGGGCCGGCAGGACTTCAAACTGCTACATCGCAACGGTCGTCACGATGTATCTCGTTTTGAAGTTCGTGCATGTGATCGCTGTGATCGTTTTTGTCGGGAACATTAGCGTCGGCATCTTTTGGAAGACGATCGCCGACAAAACGAAGGATCCGCGCATTATCGAGTACACGATCGCGGGGATCATAGGCGCCGACCGCGTTTTCACGATTCCCGCAATTTTCCTGATACTGATCGGTGGATTCGGCGCCGCGTCGATTGGCCAGTACTCTATTTTGGGTACCGGCTGGATTCTGTGGGGGCTTATCCTCTTCATCATTGCGGGC
>DASZFB010000259.1:0-3571 GCA_035940275.1 Candidatus Eremiobacteraceae bacterium
CGATATTCTCACGACGATCGGTCTGCACGGCGCGCGTTTGGCCTTCGACGACGCTGTCGACCGCTTCAAGATGGCTTGGGTTATTGGCGAGCACAACGTGAATCTTCTTGCCATTTTGCGTTTCGTACGTGCCGGTCGCGCCTTGGTGGTACTTGACGTCGCCGGTCACATCACCGCTCGGTGCAACAAGACCGCGTTCTTGTGCCTGCTCGAACTCGAGCAGCACTTCTTCGTAGGGACGATCGACGACATGCGTGATCACCGCAAGACGGCCGCGATGTGCCATGCCCAGCCGAGCCTCGCTCGTGCCCTCGTCAGCGAGCATATGTAAAATTTCTTCGAGCATCGGCACCATCGCGTCGAGGCCTTCTATTGAGAAGGTCTTCTGGCCGAGGAACGCCTTACGCAGATAGCGTTCAAAGGCTTCAACGCGGGTAAGTCGTTCGAGCAATTCGAGTTTGCGCTCGCGCGATAGTGGCTGGCGATGCGCACCGGATTCAATCTGCTGGCGAAGCCACGAGCGCTGCTCGTGCTTGCTGATGTGCTCAACTTCGTAGGCGATCGTCGAGCAGTACGTGTCGCGCAGGCGGGTGAGAATGTCCGCGAGCGTTTGACCCGGCGCATAGACGCGCAGCACGCTTGCCGGCACCTTCTCCATGATGGCGTGGGTTAGCCCGAGGCTCGTTGGCTCAAGCGCGGAGTCAAACGGCGTCGCATCGCTGAGCGGGTCAAGGTGCGCCGCATTCACGCCGTGCGTACGGTAGCGCATGACGAGGCCCATGCCAGCAGCAGCTGCGCGCGCTACATCGCCTGCACCGGCATCTGCAACAAGAGTTGGCGCTGGCGCCGGGGCTTTGGGTAGAGGCGACGGCGCACCCACACCCAGCGAGGAGAAGATGGCTTCGTAGAATCCGTCAGCGCCGCTGAGAAGCTGGTCGATGCGGCGCAGAAATTCACCGGATTCTGCGCCCTGGATAATCCTGTGATCGTACGTGCTCGTCAGCGTCATGGTTTTGGACACGCCCAAGCTGCGCAGCGTCGCCTCAGGTAAGGATGCAAGACCCGGAGGATAATCGATCGCTCCGGCTGCGATGATCGCTCCTTGACCGGTCATGAGGCGTGGCACGGATGCCACGGTGCCGATGCCGCCCGGGTTCGTGAGGGTCAGCGTCGCGCCGCTCATATCTGCCGGCCCGAGCGTGCTTGCGCGCGCCCCTTCAACGAGAGCTTCATACGTACGGTGGAAGGTTGCAAAATCAAGTGTATCGGCACTGCGCACGACCGGAACGACGAGCATTCGCGAACCATCGGCGCGTTTGGCGTCAACTGCTAAGCCCAGATGCACGCCGCGCTCCACGCGCTCGGGACCTTCATCGGTGCGGCGGAAGCTCGCTGCCATGCCGGGTACGGTTCGCGTGGCCTGCGCGATCGCGTATGCGAGAATGTGTGTGAAAGAAACTTTTTCGTTACGCCCAGCCGATCGGAGCGCTCCATTGAGTTCGCGCCGCCGTGCGTCGAGCACATCGACCGCGATCGTACGAAAGCTCGTCGCAGTCGGTATCGTGAGACTTCGTTCCATGTGATCGGCAAGCGAGGCAGCTGCGCCACGCAAGCGCGTAATCTTTTCTTCTTTTTGCGGTGGAGGCGCGGGAACGGGTGCGACGACGTTTGCTGTGCTTTTCTGCGCGGGTGGCTGCTTCGGCTGGGGTGCCTCAACTGTCTGACTCGCCTCAATCGTGCGCACGATGTCGGCGCGGCGAATAGGATCGCCAGGATTCGCGGGTTGCACGCGGCTGAGGTCGATGCCGCGGATCGCTGCTAAGCGACGCGCAAGCGGCGAGACCTTGACGCTTTGGAGCGGCCCATTATCTTGCTTCGGTTGTGGTGGCGCCGGTTGCGGTGGCGCAGCTTGAATCACAGGTGCTGGCTTTGGTTGCGCAACAGGCGCGGGTGGGCCGGGTTGCGCTACAGCAGCGGATGTGCTGCGCGCTGGTTGGGATACTGCATCCGCGCTTGCGGTCGTATCGATCTCAGCGAGTGGAGCGCCAACTCTGACGGTCTTGCCTTCCTCGACCAACACTTTGGTAATTTTTCCAGAGGCGGGAGAGGGGACTTCGACGTCGACTTTGTCGGTAGTGACTTCGACGAGCGCCTCACCGGCCTGTACGAAATCACCGGGCTTCTTGCGCCAGCTCGTGACGGAACCTTCGGTGACCGATTCCCCCATCTCGGGGAGTACGACCTCGACCAACGTTTGTTGCATTAGTCAATCGTTTCCGCGCGCGCGAAACCACGCCCTGGCAAACGCGGCCGGGGTCATGTTAGCGCCAGCCTCTAGCGTGCCATTCTAGCGGACGTACGAGCCGCCGTTCACGTCTATTGTCGCACCGTTTGCGTACGTGGCGAGTGGCGATGCGAGAAACGTAATGACGTGCGCCACATCCTCAGCCGTGCCGACATAACCGAGCGGGATCTCACTCTCGATCTCCTTACGCCGCGTCGCCAGATCGGGAGCCGCCATCTCCGTTTCGATGAATCCTGGCGCGACTGCCATGGCGACAATGCCATCGCCCGCGCACGAACGTGCAATGGACTTTGTGAGATTAAGGAGTGCAGCTTTGCTCGCTCCGTAGTCGGCAAATGTCAGTTCGCCTCGATGGCCCGCGCGCGAGGCAACGTTGATAATCTTACCGCCTCCACCTTGGGTGCGGAACTGATGCATGACGAGCCAAGCGAGATGCGCGGCCCCGAAAATGTTCACGTCAAACGTGTGTTGCCAACCACGACGCCAAGCGGCATAGTCGCCATCGGTAAAGGCGTTTTCGGCGAAGATCGCGGCGTTGTTAACGAGGACGTCAATGCGTCCGAAGCGCTTGACGCATTCTTCGACAAGTCCGGGAAGGCTGTCATGATCCGCCATGTCACTGCGGCGAAAGGCGACGCGATCGCCGAGCTCCCGAGCCAGCGTAGCCGCGCGTGATTCGTGATTCAAATAGGTGAAGAAGACCGATGCTCCCGCTTGGTGGAGCGAACGCACTGCCGCCGCACCGATACCGCTCGAGCCACCGGTAACGAGAACGACCTTACCGCCGAGGTCGATCTGGCTCATAAATGTGCGCGTACGTTGCGCATCCAGCGCACCATGAAGGGGTTAGCATGCACAGCATCCGCATCGTCTGCCGTTGGTTTCACTTCACAATACAGAACGATCACGTACCGCTTGCCGGCGCCGGTGACAAGAATGCCCGCGTCGTGGCTCACATTTGACGTTTCGCCAGTCTTGTGCATGAAAACGTCGCCGGGTGAAAGCCCGGGCACCAGTTTGTCATTATCAACGCATCGTCCCAGGATCTCTCGTTGTTCGGCGGTTCCGGTGATGGCATCGCTTGCGATGAGCACAAGCAGCCGAGCGATCTCTGCGGCCGGAAGACAATTGCGTCCGACTTTTTCCGGATCATCGATCAGCGGCTCCGAACCCGATAACTTGCGACCCAAGAGAAAAGTTTTCAAGCCAAAACCGTGCATGTAATCGGTCACTCGCTCGCGGCGAAGGACGTCGATGAGCTGGTTT
>DASZFB010000260.1:0-1793 GCA_035940275.1 Candidatus Eremiobacteraceae bacterium
AAACTCGCAATCGAGCGAAGCTGGCCGAGATCGCAGAGCAAAGCCTGCGCAAAGCAGCGCTGTGGAATGAGGTTAAGGACATCCTGAACCGCTCCGGGGCGTCTCTCTCCGGCGGCCAGCAACAGCGCCTCTGCATTGCTCGAGCCCTCGCGGTCGAGCCCGAAGTGCTTCTTATGGACGAGCCGGCCTCCGCGCTCGACCCTATTTCCACAACGAAGATCGAAGATCTCATGCGCGAGCTCAAGGGAAACTATACGTTTATCATCGTGACGCACAATATGCAGCAGGCAGCGCGCGTGTCAGACTACACCGGCTTCATGCTCGCCGAAGAAGGTCAGCCCGGTTTAATGATTGAGTTCGACATATCGTCGAAGATGTTTACCACACCGAAAGATAAGCGCACCGAAGATTATATTACCGGACGATTTGGATAATTTGAATCTAACCTGGATGTTGTACGCTCATTCGCGGATGGGTTCGCAACCGTCCGGAAACGCTCACTCGGTCTACTCTCAGCGTCACTCCCAACGAGGCCGCGCCAATAGCCCTGGACGGCCTCGTATTTCTTTTGTCGCGGCCGAGATTTCTTATTCTCGTGTAGCTGTCGAGCTTGTCTCGACCGTTCTTCTTGTGATCGCCGCCGCGTTGATAGGCGTGGGGTTGTCAGTTGCTCCGGGCGCATCAGCCGGCGCAGCAGATGACCCGCTCGTCGTGGCCGCGGGCGACATCGCGTGCGACGAGCGGCCTGGTGTAACGGATTCAGACTCAAGTTCCGGTGGTTGCCATCAAGCAGCTACGTACGCCGTTGCCCAATCGCTACACCCAACCGCCGTGCTCACGCTCGGCGACGAGCAATATCCCGCTGGGACCTACGACCAGTTTATCAACGGGTATGACAAGACGTGGGGCCATCTCAAGAGCATCACGCACCCCGCGATCGGAAATCACGAATATGAATCTGCCCTCGGCGGCGGTTACTTCAAATACTTTGGCGTTGCCGCCGGCGAGCAACCTAAAGGCTATTACAGCTTAGATCTTGGCAGCTGGCACCTCATCGCTATTAACGCCAATTGTTGGGCAGTGGGCGGGTGTCAGGCGGGATCCGCGCAGGAACGTTGGCTTGCAGCCGACTTGGCAGCGCATCCGGCAGCCTGCACGCTCGCGTACTCGCATCAGCCGCGCTTTTCGTCAGGCGGCCATCACAGCGACCCAAGTTACGAAGCGTTGTGGCAAGATTTGTATCGCGCGCATGCCGACATCGTGCTCGGCGGCCACGACCACGACTACGAGCGCTTTGGGCCGCAGACTCCGTCCGGCGAGCGCGATCCGAAAAATGGGATTCGCGAAATTATTGTTGGAACCGGCGGAAAGAGTCACTATCCCTTTACGTTCGTCGAGCCGAACAGCGAAGTTCGAAACGACGACACGTTCGGAGTGCTCGCGTTGACGCTGCATCCGCACGGATACTCCTGGCGTTTCGTACCCGAGGCCGGCGGGCACTTTACGGACGAAGGCTCGGGGACGTGCCACGGACGCCCCTAGCGATGAGACCTATCTGTCGTCCGGCTCCTGCGCTACCGTGTTCGCCTGCGCGTTTGGAGATATGCCAGATGCGACGCGAGCGATCGTACGCCTTTGAGCGATGCCCACTCCTCGTTTGGAATCACAGCAGTCGCGTCAGGTCCATCCAACCTGAAACTCGCGCTCTTTGGCTGGCCAGGATTTTTTTGCATGGGGATGTTCGAGGCGATCGCCTGATACGGCCCAGCTGACGGTTGGCGCGCAAATGCGTC
>DASZFB010000261.1:0-8064 GCA_035940275.1 Candidatus Eremiobacteraceae bacterium
CATCGTCGCCGAGACGCCGTACTGTTTCCAAGCGCAGCGGTACGTCGCGCGTCGCACTCCCGATAACCGGCACTGCATCGGCTCCTCCCAGCAGCAGCGGTGCGACGAGCCAGTCAACGCGATTGACGCGGTGAGCCGCGAGGAGCGCCGCGCCGAGCGAAGGACCGCCTTCGCACAGAATGGAGATGATATCGGCCCGGGCGATTTTTGCGAGCATGTCCTCAAGATCGACGCGATCGTCGGGCGTGCGAGCGCAATCCAGAATGCTCACGCCGCGCTTGGCAAGTGCTTCGCGCGTGAGCGCCGGCATGAGGTCGGTTGTGGCGACGATCGTGCGCGCTCGTTCTTGCTCTTTTGTAATCTTCGCCCGGGGTGGAATGCGGCCGCGCGCGTCGACGACAATGCGCGTGTACGGAACGGCACGCGGCTTGTTCGGACGAACTGTGAGCTGCGGGTCATCGACGAGCACCGTCCCGACGCCGACCATCACCGCATCGTGCTCGTAGCGCGCAGCGCGCGTGTAGTTCGCGGCTCGTTTTCCGGTTAGCTGTCGCCGCTCGCCGGAGCGTGCGGCGATGGCGCCATCGAGACTTTGCGCCATCTTCAGGGTCACGAACGGGCGGCCAGTCGTACGGTGATGGACGTACATGCGATTCATTCGCATTGCCTCATCGAGACAGAGACCGACGTCCACTGTGACGCCCTGAGCTCGCAGCTTCGCAAAACCGGCACCGCGAACACGGGCATCGGGGTCTTCCATCGCGCAGACGACGCGCGTGATCCCGGCGGCGATCACGTCATCCGTGCATGGCGGGGTGCGGCCCTGATGCGAGCACGGTTCAAGAGTAACATATAAGGTAGCACCGCGCGCTTTTTCGCCTGCTTCACGGAGTGCGACTGTTTCAGCGTGTTCTGCGCCCACTTTTTCGTATGCGCCGCGCCCGACGACGTCGCCGGTTTGATCGACGACGATCGCGCCAACCATCGGATTGGGGCTGGTCTGACCGAGCCGGGCCTGGGCAAGCTTGAGAGCGAGCTTCATGTATTGTTCGTCGTTCATCGTGGTCGCATCTTACCTGTGTGGTGACGCTCTCCTGTGCGACTTGACGTCATACGCGTGCAGCGTGAAGACCTTTGTATGCTCAGTGTGGCGCTCGACCGATGTGCCGACATCTTCGACATCATCGTGCCTGTTCGCTGCGTTTTCTGCTGCCGGCACGAGACGCACGTTTGCCAAACGTGCTGCGAGCGTTGGGCGAGAGCTTCGCTTGTTGGCCGTACACCCCAGGCTGATATGCCTTCGGTGGTCGCGTTGGGTTGGTACGCTGGATCGTTGCGCACGGCAGTGCTCGGATTGAAGTTTCGTAACCGCCGAATAGCGGCAGTTCGTTTGGGCGCACTGCTTGGACGCAAGTTGCACCTCGCTGTCGATGCAATCGTGCCTGTGCCGCTTCATCGCCAGCGCTATCGGTCGCGCGGGTTCAACCAGGCCGAAGCTATTGCGCAGGGAATCGCTTCCGCAATTAATGCACCGCTTTTGACGGATGCCGTGGTCCGTCCGCGCTCGACTATCGCGCAGAGTTCGCTCGCGCTGCGCGAGCGCCGCCTGAATGTTCGTGATGCTTTCGCGCCAGGCTCGCAGGCTGTTCAGCTGCGTGACGCTCGTGTCCTGATAGTCGACGATGTCGTAACGACCGGCGCGACACTTGCGGCGTGTGCGTCCGCGCTGCGGTGCGCCGGCGTTAGAAATATCATCGCCGCCGCACTTGCGGTACGACGATAAGCACCTAGGTGCTGGAGATGCGGGTGGACTTCCCGTACTCGCCGCCCTTCACCACCGCTCCGGCTGCGACGATGACGCCGCTACCCAGCACCGCATCTTCGACCCGTGCGCCTCTACCGACCCGTACATCATCCCAAAGGATTGAGGCGGCGACGTGTGCACCGTCTTCGACGATGCTCCTCGCCCCGATGGAAGCTGGACTCTCAACGCGAGCCTTCGGTGAAATCTGTGCACCAAGTCCGATGAGGACACCATCTGCGATCGTAGCTCTCTCCGGTAGCGTGAGTTTGACACGGCCCTCGAGCGCGTCGCGATGCACCCGGCGGTATTCGCCCGGCGTTCCGATATCGCACCAGTATGCTTGCTGACGCATACCGTAGAACGCACCGCCGGCTGCCAGCATTTCGGGGAAAACCTGCTTGCCAAAATCATAAAATGTTTTTTCAGGAATGCGCTCGAGCAGCGCTGGTTCAAAGATGTATACTCCCGTGTTCGCGAGGTTGCTGCGCTCGGTGCCCTTGGGAGGTTTTTCTTGGAACTCCGTAATGCGTCCGTACTCGTCGACAACCACCGCGCCGTACTGCGAGATGTCCGCGACTTCAGCGAGCACAATAGTGGCCTCCGCTTTCCGCTCGCGGTGAAATGCAAGTGCCAATCCAAGGTCGATGTTGGTGACGTCATCACACCCAATAACCACGAACGTTTCGGTGAAGCGGTCGGCGACCTGGCGCACCGCACCCGCGCTGCCCATGAGTTTTGGTTCGTGCAGATAATCGATGTGGACACCCCACTCCGAACCATCGCCGACATAGTCGCGCACCGCATCCGGAAAGTAGTGCACGTTGATGATAAGATCGTCAACGCCGTGACGCTTCAGGTATTCGATGACGTGAGCTACGACGGGCTGGTCGAGCACCGGCACAAGCGGTTTCGGGAGCTCGAGCGTAAGAGGATACAGCCGAGTGGAAAGGCCCCCGGCGAGGATCATGCCCTTCATTGGCGTGCGGTTTCGATGAACGGACCTAAAGGTCCGTTGCTTCAATGGTCCGCGGTCGACGCAAGGTCGACCGCTACAAGCCCTTAGGACAAACGGAGGCGTTCGCGCAAGGCCTGGCCCGCCACGAGAAATGCGAAAAGCGGGAGAACGAGTTGACGGCCCAAGCGCTGCGGCTCCTTGATCAAGCGGTAGAGCCACTCAAGCCCGAGCTTGCGCATGGTTTCGGGTGCACGCTGGAGCCGCCCGGAAATCACATCCAGCGATCCGCCAATGCCTATGCACACAACCGGACCTAGCACGACTGCGTGGCTGTTGACCCACAGCTCTTGTCGTGGGAATCCAAGAGCCACGAGAACGAGTTGAGCGCCGGACATTCTGATCTCTCGGGCGACGGCTGCGTCATCGGCATCGGAAAAGTAGCCATCGTGAATGCCGGCGATCTTCAACCCGGGGTGACGTTGCGTTAGTTCTGAGGCGGCTTGTTTGGCGACACCCTCGGCGCCACCGAGCAGAAAAATAGGAATGTTGTCTCGCGCGCAGTCTGCGCAGACACGCTCGACTAGTTCGATCCCGGCTACCCGCTCGCGCACCGGTTGGCCCAGCAATCGAGCTGCAACGACCACACCGACGGTGTCCAGTACGACGAGCTCGGCTGCATTGACGACGTCACGATACGTCGGGTCGCGGCGCGCCAGCATCGCCATTTCACTGCCGAAAGTTACCACTTGTGCAAAGCGGTGCCGGGCGAGCAACTGGCTGATCCGGTGTTGCGCTTCATCCATGTCAACTGGATCCACGCGTGACCCGAGGATCCGAAACTCTCGCTTCGACTCCATTCCGCTCGGGAAGTTAACGGGCGGAGACAGCAGCGTTCGCAGGGAGCCACGCGCGGATCCCGGCGTGGAGTGCGCGTTCCTGCTCGGCGGTGAGCGCGATGAGTGGTAGCCGACATTCGCCTGCGTCGAACCCGAGCGAACGCATCGCAGCTTTTACCGGAATAGGCGACGTGACGGCAAAGAGTGCGCGGAAGAGCGGCATAAGTGAGTGATGCTGCTTGGCTGCGCTTTCGGAGTCGCCATCCGCAAATGCTTTGAGCATGGCCGCGATTTCGTTACCGGCAACGTGGCTCGCAACGCTGACGACTCCACACCCGCCGACTGCGGCATGCGGGAGCGCTAACGGATCGTCACCACTGTAGCAATCGAAATTCGCCGGTGCGCGTGCGGCAATCTCCGCGAGCGCAGCCACATCGCCACTCGATTCTTTCACCGCGACGATTTTTGGGTGATCCGCAAGCGTCACGATGGTATCGGGCAAGATATTGACGCTCGTGCGACCCGGGATGTTGTAGATCATGACCGGCAGGTTCGTTGCATCCGCGATAGCGGTGAAGTGTCGAATCATGCCGGCTTGTGGAGGTTTGTTGTAGTAGGGCCCGACCGCCATCAGCGCGTGCACACCACACGCCGCGGCCTTTTTTGCGAACTCGACCGAGCGCCGCGTATCGTTCGTGCCGGCGTTCGCGATAATCGACGCGCGAGCGCCCACGGATTTGACCACCGCGCGAAAGAGTCCAAGTTTTTCCTCGTCGTCGAGCGTCGGCCCCTCGCCCGTCGTACCGGCGATAACGAGACCAGTGCTGCCGTGCTCGATCAGCCAGACCGCAAGGCGTGCTGCCTCACTCTCGTGGACCGCGCCGTCGCTTCGCATGGGCGTGATCATCGCGGTGACGACGGGACCAAAGCGTCCGGATTTCATTGGGCCTCCAAAACGAACCTAAAGGTCCTTTGCTTCATGTACCGAGATTGAAATGTTCGTGTAATGCGTTCTCCGCAGACGAGGCCTGTGCCCCGGGCACGAGCAGCGAAATCGTGATATTGGAGTCGGTGCTGTGGATAATCGGCACACCGGCGTTGCTCAGCGCTCGTACGCAGCGATACATGACGCCCGGCGTGCCCCGCATCCCAGCGCCGACGACGGAGATTTTTGCACAGTTACGGCGGGTGCGCACGGCCAGCGGCAGCGGTTCAAGCCGCTTGTGCGCACGATCGTACTCACCGTCGCGAACGATAAAGAATAGTCCGGCCGAATTCACGTTCACGCAGTCGATGCTAATCTCTGCGTCCGCGAGCGTCCGGAAGGCTTCTTGCTCCCAACCGCCAGGCAGCACCGCTGCATCGGGTACGAGGTGCATAAATGTGAAGCCAAAAGAGGTAGCGACGCCAGTCACCGGACCCGCCGGCTCGTGTGCTTGGGTCGCGCCAATGGAAGTTCCCACACCCGTCCGTAAATTGCGCACTGCGTATGGCAACTCCGAAACACGAGCAAAATCCGCGGCCTTGTCGTGCATGACGGTCGCGCCATGTTCGGACAGCTCCGTCACCTCTTCAAACGTTAGATCGTTGATTGTCTTTGCTCCGGCCACGCGCTTTGGATCTGCCGTCATAACGCCATCAACGTCCGTGAAGATGTCCAGTGAGGCGTTGCCGAGCGCCTTGGCAAGCGCTACGGCCGTGAGGTCGCTACCGCCTCGCCCAAGCGTCGTGATTGTGTTATCTTCCGTCACCCCCTGGAAACCGCAGACAACCGGCGTTACGCCAGACTCCAATAAGGCGTGAACGCGGCTAGGGTCAACGGACAACACGTGCGCATTGCCGTGCGCCGCGTCAGTGACGATACCTGCTTGGATGCCGGTAAGCGCTCGTGCCGGTACGCCTTTGCGCTCCAAGAGCTCGGCAAATACGGCTGCACTGATGAGCTCGCCGGTCGCGAGCAGCAAATCGCGATTGGGACCTGCTTGCTCTTCGGGCACGAGTGCAAGGAGGGTGTCTGTCGCGTATGGATCGGGGCTTCTTCCCATCGCCGATACAACGACGACAGTGCGGTTGCCATCGCGCGTCGCCTCGATAACACGTAAGGCCGCAGTGTCACGCAACGGTTGCGTTGCAAGTGACGAACCACCAAACTTTAACACGCGGATTGTGTTTAGGGCTTTGGCGCCCTTCACGCGCGTGCTCCGACCACGGAGAGGGCCGCTTCCGCGATCTGCACCGCATTCGTCGCAGCGCCTTTGCGAAGATTGTCGCTCATGACCCACGCCAGGTACGCGCCTGGATGCGCATCATCTGTTCGAAGCCTGCCGACGACCACGTCATCGCTTCCCGCGATCTCAAGCGGCGTTGCGTACGACGTGCCTTCGAGGAACTTCACGCCCGAAGCCTCGCGCAACGTTTCCGCTATCTCATCTTTCGTTGCAGGTCGTTTCGTTTGGAAGGCAACGACCTCACCATGTCCGACAGCAACCGGCACGCGAACCGATGTCGCTGATATGCGAACAGCGTCGTCCGCAAGTAACTTCTTAAATTCGGCTGCGATCTTGCGTTCCTCTTCACCGTAGCCGCTGTCGTCAAAAGGACCGTTTTCAGGAAAGACGTTCGCGACGATGCGCCGCGGCAGCGCCGTTGGGGGCGTCCGATCACCGGCTTGCTGGCGCTCAAACTCGCGCAGCGCTTCCTTGCCGGCGCCAGAGACGCTCTGATAGGTGGCCACGCTGACCCATTGCAGTCCGCCGTGACGCCGCGCAATTGGCGCGAGCATAACGGCGAGCGGGATGACAGCGCAATTCGGGTTGGCGATGAGTTTGTGCCCGCGCAGCGTTTCCCCATTGACTTCCGGTACCACGAGCGGCACATCGGGATGCAAGCGAAAGGCAGCCGATTTGTCGATGACTATTGCCCCCGCGGCGGCGGCGCGTTGCGCCAGCGCGAGGCTGACGTCTGCGCCGGCCGCGAAGAACGCGAGGTCGATCGACGCAAAGTCAGGCGGTTTTTGCACGTCGAGTAGTTGCACGGCTGACGATCGCCCCAACGCTTCGACCTGCGTGCCGGCTGACCGCGATGTCGCGAAGAGCGACAGGTGGGCAATTGGGAAGTGGCGCTCATCCAAAATGCGCAGCAGCATTTCGCCGACAAGCCCGGTGGCGCCCACAATAGCAACTCTCGGCGCGGTCATAACGCGAGCCTCTCAAGTCCCTCGACGAGATGATCGAGTGCGGGTGCGGCTCGGACCGCGCGAAGGACTCCGGCGACAAACGCGGACCGCGTCGACGTGCTGTGCGTGATCGTCAGTTGTTCGTCGTCGTTCGACAATCTAACTTCGTGCACGCCGACAACACCCGGGGTGCGGATGCTGTGAATGCCAACTCCGCCCACTTCCGCACCGCGCGCGCCTTGCGCTTTCACGATCTCTGACGGCGCTCGTTGCATGCGGCCGGCTTCTGCTATGCGCTGCGCGGTCGCGAGCGCCGTCCCTGATGGAGAATCTTTCTTTCCCGTATGATGCGTTTCAATAATCTCCGCATGGCTGAAATACGGCGCAGCCGCTTGTGCGAACTGCATCATCAGCATAGCGCCGATCGAAAAGTTCGCCGCGTAGATAGCTCCGATCTTCGCGTGCTGACTTGCCTCGCGCAGTTCTTCAATATCTGCTGCCTTATATCCAGACGTGCCGATAACCGGCCGGATCCCCAGTGAAATCGCTTTGAGGGCGATCGTCTTGGAATCCGGAAAAACGGTGAAGTCAACCAAGACGTCCGGTTTCGTTTCCTTAACGAGACGGTCGAGGTCGCTGAATTCGTGGCTTGCCCTTGCGTCGGTCGAGCGAACAAGCATGCCGACGAGAGCGATGCCAGGCGAGCGCCGCAGGGCATCGATAATGACGCTGCCGGTGCGCCCACGTGCGCCGGCGACAGCGACTCGAAGCACAGAATCAGGGGCCATACGGGAGCGTTCCAGCCGCTTTACGCTCGCGCCTTGTGTTGGAGTGGTGAACGGACCTAAAGGTCCGTTGCTTCAAAGGTCCGTTGCTTCAAAAGGTCAAGGACCCGGCCTACACGACGATCTTTTCCAGCTTGGCGTAGTTGAGCATGATGCTCTTACGGCCTGCGGTGTCGAACTGGACAGTAACGAAGGCGTCGCCGCCGGCGCCGCGCACGTCGAGGACGGCGCCTCGGCCGAACTTTTGATGCATAACCCAGTCGCCGACTGAGAGTTCGATAGGCATCGTCTCCGTCGCCCGTGCCGGAAGCGCCACTTCGTCCCAACCACCGCCCGACCCGACTGCGGGCATCGGCGGCGCGTTGAGGTACTCGAGCCCCGTCATCTCGCCGAAAAAACGCGATGGCGGGTGCATGTACGCGTTGCCATAGGTCATGCGCCGGCGGGCGAATGTAAGATAGAGCTCGTCCATCGCGCGCGTGACGCCGACGTAGCACAAGCGCCGCTCT
>DASZFB010000262.1:0-4857 GCA_035940275.1 Candidatus Eremiobacteraceae bacterium
TCCTGCTCGCACCGTAAAGGGGTCGCTCAGATTCTCTCAAAGTGCGCCCATCACCGCTATGCTGAGCAGGAACGACCTCCGGCTATTCCACGCAGGTAGGCTGCTCGACGCGTACGACAAGTTCGGCGCCCATTGCATCACGATTGAGAACCGTCAAGGCGTTCGTTTCGCGACCTGGGCGCCGCGTGCGCGGAGCGTCAGCGTCGTCGGCGATTTCAACGCTTGGGACGGCCGCAGCCATCCTATGGATAAGGCGGATGAGGACGGCGTGTGGCAGCTTTTTATACCAGATGTCGGCGCCGGTACGCAATACAAATTTGAGATCCAAAATGCCGAGACTGGGCAGCTCGTCATCAAGACGGACCCTTACGCGCGGTCGTTTCCGCATCGCTCGAATCAAAACGCGGTCGTTATGGCGCCGAGTGCTTACCGTTTTGCCGATGCAGCGTGGATTGAAAGGCGAGCGATGGGCTGGAAAGACCAGCCGATCAACATCTACGAAGTGCACCTGTCATCGTGGCGGCATGACGATGACGGTGGCTTCATGCGCTACGAGCAGCTGGCGCAGGAGATATCAGCGTACGCGCGCGAGCTGCATTTTACTCATGTCGAGCTGCTGCCCGTGTTCGAACATCCGCTGGATGAATCACTCGGCTATCAAGTAACAGGCTACTACGCGCCGACGAGCCGATTTGGCCCGCCCGATTCATTCCGCGCATTCGTCGACGGTTGTCATCAAGAAGGCATGGGTGTCATCTTAGACTGGGTACCCCTGCATTTCCCAAAAGACCTGTGGGCGCTCGCCGAGTTTGACGGTGAGCCGCTGTACGAGCGTGACGATCCGAACATGGCCGAGCATCCGCAGTGGCGCACGTTGATCTTCAACTACGGTAGCCCGGAAGTCCGAAACTTTTTGCTTGCCAACGCACTCTTTTGGCTTCGGGAATTTCATATCGACGGGTTGCGTTTCGACGCTGTGTCGTCCATGCTCTATCTTGACGATGCACGCGGTAGTTATGGCTTCACCCCAAACCCTCTGGGCGGCCGTGAAAACCTTCCGGCGGTTAAATTCTTGCGCGAGATGAATGCAAAAATCACCGAGCTCGTTCCCGACGCGTTCACGGTTGCCGAGGAGTCGACGTCATGGCCGAAGGTTTCGCAACCCGCCCGCCGTGGCGGTTTAGGATTCTCTATGCGCTGGAACATGGGTTGGGTTCATGACACGCTTCATTATATGTCGTTGCCTTTTAACGAACGGCCGCAACACCATCGCGATTTGACCTTTGAGCGGCTGTATGCAAAAGGCGAGCGATTTGTGTTGGCGCTTTCGCACGACGAAGTTGCTTCGATGCGCGGTTCGTTGTTTGAGAAAATGTACGGCAGCGACGAGCAAAAGTTTGCGGGCTTACGGTTGCTCTTCACCTACCACGCAACGTATCCGGGAAAAAAACTGCTCTTTATGGGAGACGAATTCGGACAGCGCGGGGCATGGAACCCAAAAGTCCAACTTGACTGGGGCGCGCTCGGGCAAGACCGACACCGGCACGTGCAAGCCGCGGTGCGCGATCTTGGCGGGCTCTACGAACGGCTTCCGGCGCTCCACGCTGATGACTCCGATCACACCGGCTTTCGCTGGCTCTATCCCGACGACGCCCAGCATGGCGTAATTTCCTACCTACGTTCGTTCGGCGAAGTTTTCGCGGTCGTCGTATTGAATTTTTCGGCCGTGATGTATAAGGAGTATATCGTCGGAGTGCCACAGGGCGGTGCCTACCAAATTCTGTTTGACAGCGATAGCACGGTTTATGGCGGCAGCGGGCTCACGCGCTTGCAACCCGACAGCGTAGGAGTCTCGACCATGGGATTCCCGCACTCCCTTGTGCTGGGACTTCCCGCTCTCGCGGGCGTCATTGTCGGCCTCGCATGACGAGGGCGCGATGAAAGCACTGTTTGTCGCCTCCGAGATTTTCCCGATGGCCAAGACCGGCGGCTTGGGTGACGTCGCTGCGGCACTGCCGGCAGCGCTCGCAGGGCTCGATGTCGACATCCGCTTGCTCATGCCCGCCTACCCGAGCGCGATGCAGCAAGTTCGTGGCCTCGCAGTCGACCGTCACTTCGACGATCTTGCCGGCTTTGGACCCGTCGATTTTTTGATCGGCCGCACGCCAAAATCAGACTTGCGCATCTGGCTTGTCTTTTGCCGTCGGTTGTTCGAGCGCAGCGGCGGACCTTACGAGGATGAATACGGCGCCGAGTGGCCCGACAATCTCGAACGTTTTGCGCTGCTATGCCAAGCCGCCAGCCGCATCGCCGAAGGTATCGGAGACTGGCGTCCGGACATCGTGCATGCAAACGACTGGCACACGGGACTCGTCCCCAGCCTCTTGATGGCTCAATCCGGCTCCGGCGTTCCCACGTTGCTGACAATCCACAATGCTTCGTACCAGGGCGCGGCATCGCTGAGACAACTCCGGTCGTTTGGCATACCACCCGAGCGTTTGCAACGCTTCGGCAGCGGAAAGCTCTCGTTTCTCTCGCTGGGCGTTCAGGAAGCAAACCTGCTCACTGCCGTCAGCCCGACCTACGCGCGCGAGATCCAGACATCAGAGTTCGGCCTTGGCTTGGAAGACCTGTTCGCCGCGAGGTCGCGCGACTTGACGGGCATTCTCAACGGCGTTGATTATGACGTGTGGGATCCTCGTCACGATCCGCTCATCGCCCAAACGTATGATGAGCGCAAGCTGGCGGGAAAGTCCGCGTGCAAAGCTGCCTTGCTCCAAGAATTTGGCCTTGATGGAGTATCGCGCGCACCTTTGCTTGCGATCGTCAGCCGCCTCACACCGCAAAAAGGATTAGACCTCGTGTTGGAGCGGACGCGCGATCTTGTCGATGCAGGCGCTCGGCTCGTCGTGCTCGGCAAAGGAGATGCAAAACTTGAACGGGGCTTCAGGGAGCAGGCGGCGCTCCATCCAAGTCGCGTTGCCGCCTGTATCCGCTACGACGAAGCACTTGCGCACCGCATCGTCGCGGGCGCCGACATTTTCCTCATGCCGTCACGTTTCGAGCCCTCCGGCCTCAATCAGATGTATAGCTTACGCTACGGCACTGTGCCGGTTGTTGCCGCAGTCGGGGGCCTGGCTGATTCAATCGTCGACGCAGGTGAGCGCGGCGTCGCCGCCGGTGTGACCACGGGATTTTGCTTTGAAGCAGGTTCCGCCGCAGCTTTTTCGGCCGCGGCACGCAAGGCGATGGCGGTGCATGCTGACCAGCCGCTGTGGCAAGCGCTCCAGCGCAACGGCATGCGTCGGGACTTCGGTTGGAGCCGAGCAGCACAGACGTACCGGCAGCTCTACGAGCGTCTTGCGCCGGTTGCAAGCCCGAGGTTGCAACCGCCTGGGCGCGGCTAGGTCTTTTTTGTTACGTACAGTTGCCCACCGCTGTCGGCAAACTCCTTAGCTTTCTCGCGCATGCCCGCCTCGATCGCTTGCGTTTCGACGACGCCAATGCTGGCAGCATATTCACGCACGTCCTGGCTAATCCGCATCGAACAAAAATGCGGACCGCACATGGAACAGAAGTGCGCGACCTTCGCACCTTGTGCCGGCAGTGTCTCGTCATGGAACTCGCGCGCCGTTTCGGGGTCGAGTGAAAGCGCGAACTGGTCTTCCCAGCGAAATTCAAATCGTGCTTTCGACAAAATGTCGTCCCATTGCCGCGCCGTCGCATGCCCTTTTGCGAGGTCGGCCGCATGCGCTGCGATCTTGTACGCAATCACGCCGTCTTTGACGTCCTTCTTGTTCGGCAAGCCGAGGTGTTCTTTCGGCGTGACGTAGCACAGCATTGCCGTGCCGAACCATCCGATCATCGCGGCGCCGATCGCGCTCGTGATGTGGTCGTAACCCGGGGCGATGTCCGTAACGAGCGGCCCGAGCGTGTAGAACGGCGCTTCCTGACAAACGGCAAGCTGCCGCTCCATGTTTTCCTTGATCAGATGCATCTGCACGTGACCTGGGCCTTCGATCATGACCTGCACGTCGTGAGCCCACGCGATCTTCGTCAGCTCTCCGAGCGTCTCGAGCTCCGCGAATTGCGCGGCGTCATTTGCGTCTGCGGTGGCCCCGGGGCGGAGGCCGTCGCCGAGCGAGAACGCTACGTCGTAGGCCTTCATAATTTCGCAGATCTCTTCAAAGTGGGTGTACAAGAAATTTTCTTCGTGGTGGAGGAGGCACCACTGCGCGAGGATCGAGCCACCCCGTGAAACGATGCCTGTGACGCGCTGCGCGGTTAGGGGAACATAGCGCAACAAAACGCCGGCATGGATGGTGAAGTAATCAACGCCTTGCTCTGCTTGTTCGATGAGCGTGTCTTTGTAAATCTCAAAATTGAGGTCGCCAACCTTGCCATTGACCTTCTCAAGCGCCTGATAAATCGGCACCGTGCCGATAGGCACCGGCGAATTGCGCAAGATCCACTCCCGTGTTTCGTGGATGTTCTTACCGGTCGAGAGATCCATCACGGTGTCTGCACCCCAACGGGTAGCCCAGGTCATCTTGTCGACTTCTTCTTCAATCGACGAGCTGATCGCGGAGTTGCCAATGTTGGCGTTAATCTTCACGAGAAAATTCCGGCCGATGATCATGGGCTCCGACTCGGGGTGGTTGACGTTGGCTGGAATGATGGCGCGCCCGCGCGCCACTTCCTCGCGAACGAATTCTGGCGTAACGCCCTCACGCAATGCGATGAACTCCATCTCCGGCGTGATGTCGCCATGGCGCGCGTAATGCAGCTGTGTCACATTGCGACCTGGCTTCGCCCGCAGCGGTGCACGCGAATGACCGAAACGCACGTCCGCCAAGC
>DASZFB010000263.1:0-7444 GCA_035940275.1 Candidatus Eremiobacteraceae bacterium
AGGCGCATTATGAAGCTGCGGGCCGCGCACAAGCCGCCGGTCTTCGATAAGCACAGCCTGCCGCCACGGACCATCGAGGGACGCACGATTCAAAGAGTCGGTCGCACCGGCAAATTTATCATCTTCGAACTTGGTGAAGACCTGCTACTGGCAATCCATTTGCGTATGACCGGGAGTGTGCTCTACCAGTCAACAAGAGCGACAGTTCCGTACACTCGCGCAACATTTGTCTTGGACAACGGGGCTCGACTCGTGTTCGCCGATGTTCGCAAGTTCGGCCGCATGCGCGTCTTCCGGGGAGATCCGCGCAGTACGCTCGGCCTTGGCGTCGATCCTTTTGACGAAGAACTTACCGCCGCACTCCTGGGCGACCTCACGCGCGGTCGCACGACACCGGTGAAGACCTGGTTGCTCGATCAAAAGCGGCTCGCCGGCGTTGGCAATATCTATGCGTGCGAGTCGCTTTTTCATGCGCGCGTGCGTCCCAAAAGGCGCGTGGGGAAACTCTCACCACAAGAGCGCGCACGACTGCTTGTTTGCTTGCGACGTGTGCTGCGTAGCGCCATACAGCATCGGGGTTCGAGCGTCGACGACTACGTCGATGCGGGAGGAAAGGAAGGCGCATTTCAGAAGCAGTTAACTGTCTATGGTCGTGCCGGTATGCCATGCCGGCGCTGTGGCACGCCGATCAGGCGTATCGTGCTCGGGCAACGGGGCACTTTCTTTTGCCCGGTCTGCCAGCGCTAGTCACCGTTCCGTCAGAACATCCAGACAAAAATTTCAAGCAAAGGTGATTATTATTTGATGTCCGATACCCACGTCCTCGAACAAAGCGGAGCGGTCGACGATCAGTTCTCGCTCATCCAGAAACTCTACGAAGAAAGCCTTAAGACACTCGACGAAGGCCAGCTCCTCAAAGGCCTCATCGTCGCCAAATCCAACGACGAGTTGCTCGTCGACATCGGCGGCAAATCAGAAGGTGTCGTCACCGCGCGCGAACTCTCGCCCGGCATGTACATTTCCGACCTGAAAGTCGGCGACTATTTAGAAGTACTCGTCTACCGCATCGACAGCGATGGCGATGGGACGATGTACCTTTCCGAGAAGCGCGCCCGTGCACTTAAGACTTGGGAAAAAGTTCTCGAAGCGCACCAGCGCAATGAAGCGATCAACGCGACAGTGACGCAAGTTGTCAAGGGCGGCGTCCTCGTCGATCTCGGCATGCGCGGCTTCGTGCCCGCGTCGCAGATCCGACGCCAACCTGTGGGCAATCTCGAGGAGATGGTCGGCAAGCAGCTGCGGTTGAAGGTCATCGACCTCGATCACAAGCGGCGCCGCGTCGTCTTGTCACAACGCGTCGTGCTCGAAGAAGAACTCAATCAGAAGAAGCAGGAGCTCTTGTCCACGCTCCAGCCCGGTCAAATTCGCGAAGGCACGGTTGTCCGCTTGGCAGACTTCGGCGCGTTCGTCGATCTCGGCGGCATCGATGGGCTCATCCATAACACCGAGCTGTCGTGGGGCCGCATCAAACATCCGAGCGAAGTCGTCAAGATCGGCGATAAAGTTCAAGTCGAAGTGATGAAGTTTGATCCGGAGGCAAAGAAAGTCAGCCTTTCACTCAAGCATTCACTCGATGATCCGTGGAAGGCGGTTCCAGACGCGCTCCACGAGGGTGATGTGATGCAGGCAACGCTCACGAAGGCCACTGCCAACTATCTGTTGGTAGAGTTGATGCCTGGCGTGACAGGCATGGTTCCCAAGTCAGAGTTTGATCCAGCAGCACCGCCGGAACCCGGAACCGTGCTGCAGGTGAAGATTCTCTCGATCAACGTCGGTGCACGCCGCATTACGGCAAGCATCAAGGCGATGACCGAACAGACAGATGGAACAGTCGCCGCCGAAACTCCGGCGGACGCAGACGCGAGTCTCGAAACGCCAGCCGAAAACACCACGGCAGACGCCTAATTTCATTCGCTCCTATCGCATTTGAAGCAACAGATCTTTAGATCTGTTTTTGAACCAACGGACCTTTAGGTCCGTTCTTTTTAAAGGACAGGAATGATCATCGGATTGACCGGTGGCATCGGTTCGGGTAAGACGACCGTCGCTGCGCTATTCGCGCAGAGGGGTGCGTTCGTTATCGACACCGACGTCATCGCGCGCGAGATCGTCCAGTCCGACAGCCCGGTGCTCGAGGCGATCCGCCAGGAATTCGGCGATGAAATAATCCTGCCTGACGGTTCGCTCGATCGACCCGCATTGGCTCGCATCATCTTCGGCAACGAGGCTAAGCGCACCAAACTCAACCAACTCACCCATCCTGAGATCCTCAAGCGGGTACTCGCCATTATTGGCGCGCAGCCTTCCGAGTCCATCATCGTGGTCGTCGTACCGCTGCTCTTCGAGTCGGGTTTCGATCGTAGCTGCGATCGATCGGTTGCAGTGATTGCCTCGCCCGAAGTGCGCCGCCACCGCCTTCAGGAACGCGACGGCCTCTCGGTGAGCGAAGTCGAGGCGCGAATGCGCACGCAACTTCCCGACGCAGAATACGAAAAGCGTGCCGACATAGTCGTCCGCAACGAAGACAATCTCACGGCCCTCGGCCGTGAAGTCGACCGCGCGTGGCAAACGATCACCGGCGCTCAGACCGAGTCGCGCTAGCGCAAAACGGAATGTTAGGGTGCTTCTCCGTCCTCGATCAGCTTCGAGACGGTGACGAACGAATATCCCTGCGCACGAAGCCCATCGATGATGCCCGGCAGCGCTTCTATCGTGCGGTACTGTCCGCTGTGGAGCAGAATGATGCCGCCCGGACTTGCCTCGGTCATCACCCGGGTGGTGATGATTTCGGGAGGGATGTCTTTCACATCGTCAGCGGCCGCGCTCCAAAAAATCGTGTGATATCCGAGGTCGCGCGCAATGGCCACGACATGCCGGTTAAAGCGTCCGTGGGGCGGCCGGAACAGCGACAGCGGCCTTCCGGTAAATTGAGATAGGAGCGCGCCGTCGGCTGCGATCTGGTACGCGATCTGATCGTCGCGAAGCGAGGTAAGCGTGTAGTGGTTGAACGTATGATTGCCGATCTCGTCACCCGATTGGACGATACGCGTGACAAGCTCAGGGAACTCCTGAGCTGAGCGTCCGACGATAAAAAAGGTTGCCGGCACGTGCGAGCGATCGAGAACATGCAGCAATACCGGCGTGTAAAACGGATACGGTCCGTCGTCGAATGTCAGGGCAATTTCCTTGCGGATGGTGTGCACGCGCCACACCACACCATAGGGTCCGTAGGTGGCTGCATCCTCATCTGGGTCCACCGAAAAATTCGGCGGCGCATTCACTGACGCGGGCGGCATGGCGGGCATCATCCTGGAGGGCAGGCGTGCCGGCGCAACGGCAGCGCCGTTGATCACAAGTAGTGAGAACAAAACGACCAGCAGCTTCACTCTTGGATCTCCGGAGCGATCCAGACGCGGCCGAATGCGTCGAGAAACTCTTGATCGGTCAGCTGCTTGTCGCGGATGGATGCGTACGTTTCACGATCGGCCGAGACGGAGAACACCGTGCTCTCTACTTGAGTTAGTTGAGATTTCGGAACCGGAATGGTGGCCCACACGTCGAGACTCTGGAGCTCCGGGAATCGGTCAAACGTGACGCGGATGAGCGACACGGCTTCGTGATTAAGATCGGCGCGTCCAAGGTCACGCAGTTCGTGCGGCACTCGCGCCGAAAATCGAATACCCGCCGATTCGTATGCGCTCGTGTCGAACACGTAGACCTTAAGGATGTTGTGACTCGGCAGCGTCCTGTAGGTGGCGTCGAAGAGGCGGTTTTCCAACCGAGGTGTGACGCCCTCAACCCACGGCCGTGACGGAAATGCGGGCCTAAGACGCGGCGCGAAATGGCGCGCGAACCCGCCCGGAATTCTGGGCGGTATCATAGGTCGAGGAGCTGCCTGTGAAGACGCCGCCGCGCTCAACAACAGGGCAGCTATACAAGCCGCGCCCACGCCAAACTTCATTGTATTGTTGAAACGCAGAATCACCACGTTTCGTCACGCTCCTTGCGGTTCATTATACCGCGCAAGGGGCGGTGGTCAAGGGCAGACCGCATATGGAGGAGGCCCTAGAGGTCCCTCCCTTTGCGCAGGATCCTCCCCGGCCGCAGCCCGGTCAGCGTGCCGTCGCGCACAGCAAGCTCTCCGTTGACAAAGACGTGCACGATGCCTTCGGGATAGCAATGAGGTTGCGTGTAGGTGGCAGTATCGGCGATGAGGTCTTTATTGAAGACAACTGCGTCGGCAAAACTCCCGACCGAAAGCGTGCCGCGGTCGCGCAACCCAAGACGTGCGGCACCAAGCGAGGTCGCGCGGCGCACAGCTTCTTGAAGCGTCAGCAAGCCGACGTCGCGCACGTAACGCTTGAAGATTCGTGGAAAGGTTCCAAACGAGCGCGGATGCGGTTTGCCCCTTGCGGTTGCTCCGTATGTTGCCCGCGCAGATGCATCCGTACCGATAGAAGTATGTCGATATGAGAGCACCGTCCTCACATCATCCTCGCACATCGTGAAATAGATAGCTGCAACATCGAGTTTCTCTTCAACGAGCAGCCGCAGCGCTGCACCAACCGGCGTTTGGCCCGTTGCCGTGGCGATGTCAGCCACGGTCTGCCCTTCGAAGCGCCGATTATGATCGGATCCCACAGACGCGATGAGGACCTCATGCCAACGTCCGGCATATTCGAGCTCAACACGTGCGGCCACGATCGCAGCGTAAGGCGGATCAGATAGTCGCTGCGCAACGGCGTCACGTGTACCGACGTTCACATCCGCGGGAAGGATTACGTCGAGCCCGGTGGATGAAGCCTTGTAGGGATATTGATCGAGGATGACGTCGAGGCCGCGGTCTCGCGCACGATCGACGTGCGCAAGCGTGTCGTGAACCTTGCCCCAGTTTCGTCTGCCTGATGCTTTGTGGTGAGACAGTTGCACGGCGCAACCGGATAAGCGCCCGACATCGAGCGCTTCGTCCACGGCTTCGAGCAGACCGCTCCCTTCACTGCGGATGTGAGAGGCGTAGAGCGCACTCCCGGCTGAGGCGGCACTGCTCGCGAGCGCAATGAGTTCGTCCGTGTCCGCCGATCTGCCCGGCGGATAGATAAGGCCGGATGAAACGCCGATCGCACCTTGCTCGCATGCTTCGCGCACGAGCGCTTGCGCGCGAACCGTTGCATCGGGATCGAGTGGCGCAAGTCCAACTTCGCCGAGCGCGCTCCGCACGGTTCCCAGACCGACCAGGCAACAGAAGTTGAGCGCCGGGGGCGCCTGTTCGAGCGCGGCAAAAAAGCCTGCGAAATTGTTCCACGTCGGTTCTGCATCGTAATGCCGCCGCATCTCATCGCGCTTTTCCTCGAGTGCAACGTCGAGCAGCGGTGCCGGCGAGAATCCGCAGTTGCCTCCGACTTCCGTTGTAATTCCTTGGCGGATTTTGCTGTCGGCGGTCGGCACAACGAGCAGAACTTCATCCGAGTGACTATGCATGTCGACGAATCCCGGGGTGATGACGAGCCCGCGGCAGTCGAACTGCATCAACGCCTCGTGCTCCGAACAGTCTGCAATGCGCACAATACGGTCTCGTGCGAACGCAATGTCCGTCGAAAATGGCGAACTACCGGTGCCGTCAACGATTAACCCGTCTTTAAGGATCACGTCGAGCATACGTGACCATTCGTCGCGTCAGCGCGAGCGGGCCTGTATCAGAACTGGCGCGGGTTTCGCAGTAGCCAAACAGGGGTATACTGCTATGAGCTAATCCTGGAACACCAGACAGTCGCAGCGGAGGACCAGTGATGCATCAAGATGGCGAAGGTATGACAGTTCGCGAAGCTGGAAAAAAAGGCGGCGACATCGTTAAGATAAAATATGGTCCGACCTTTTATTCAGAAATCGGCCGCAAAGGCGGCGAGAGCACGAAACGGCGTCACGGATCTCAGTTTTATGAAGCAATTGGGCATAAGGGCGGACAGCGCACACGGCGCGCCGTTGACGAACCGACAGCATAATGCAAGCAAAGAATAGCTCCCGCGATAAGCAGGGCGGCGAAATGACGGTGCGCGAGGCCGGCAAACGCGGGGGCGACGCCGTGCGCGCAAAGTATGGTCCGACTTTCTATGAAGAGATCGGCCGCAAAGGCGGGAAGTCGACAAAGCAGCGTCACGGGCCGGAGTTCTTCGAGAGCATCGGTCAAAAAGGCGGCAACGCCGTTAAGGACAAGTACGGCCAGACGTTCTACGAACAGATAGGCCATAAGGGCGGCCAAAAAGTGAAACGCCTGATCGAAGAGGCCAAACGCTCGACACGGTAAAGTCTCGGGCCATGACGACCCAGACAGTACTCGACGCATCCTCCTTCAGATCGATCGATCCAAGCGACATGCTTGGGGCAATTCTCGGCTTGCCCGAGCAGGTGGATGACGCCAAGCGCATCGCTCTTACCGCGTCCTTTGACGCGCTGCGCGGTAGAAAGTTCTCCTCCCTCGTCATAGCGGGGCTTGGCGGTTCGGCGATCGGCGGAGATTTTCTACGCGCCACCTACGAGCAGGTGCTGACGCTTCCGGTAACGGTCATTCGCGACTACCATCTTCCCGCGTATGTGAACGAAAATACGCTCGTATTCACCACGAGCAATTCGGGCAATACCGAAGAAACAATCTCGGCGTATGATGCAGCGAAGAAAGCTCGCGCCGGCATCGTTGCGTTTTCAACCGGCGGCAAATTGGCGGAGATGGCTAAAGCGGACGACGTTCCGCTCGTCTCATTTCCGGGCGGGCTGCAGCCGCGCGCTGCGCTCGGCTTTTCGTTCGTGCCGCTTATCGTCGCTTCAGCCAAGCTACGTTTGTTGCCGGAAGCGCTTGTCGACGATATTGATGAGGCGAGCGCGGTACTACGCGAAATCCGCAATAAGTGCAATCCGGAAGTTTCGCTCGAATCTAATGTTGCCAAACAGCTTGCGGCGTCGTGGGTCGGCAAGCTGCCCGTCATTTACGGTTCGCAGGGCGAACGCGGCGTTGTTGCCTACCGCTGGAAGACGCAGATCAACGAAAACGCGAAGGCGTATGCGGTTGCAAACGTCTTTCCAGAGCTCAACCACAACGAGACCGTTGGGTGGAGTGGCAGCCATGGGCAGGGCGACGTTGAGAAAAACCTTGTAGTCACGATTTTGCGTGACGATCGGGAGCCTTTGCAAATTCGCCGTCGTGTAGATCTGACAAAACAGATCATCTCACGCGCTGCCACCATTACCGAAGATGTCTGGGCTCGGGGTGTGAGCACCCTGTCACGCATGCTGTCGCTGACGTATGTCGGCGATTTCGCATCGTTTTATCTTGCCGTGGCATATGGCGAGGATCCAACGCCGGTGCGCGTCATCGACTGGCTGAAATCGGAAC
>DASZFB010000264.1:0-3440 GCA_035940275.1 Candidatus Eremiobacteraceae bacterium
GATCGTCCTCATGTCGATGCATTTACTCCAAGTACTGCTGTTTGGGGCCTACAAAAAGCCGCGCGAGATCCAGTGGGTCGTCGGCGTTCTGTTGTTCTTCATCGTTCTCTCGATGGGCTTGACCGGTTACCTGCTGCCATGGGATCTCAACGCGTACTTCGCGACGCAAGTTGCGATCAACATCGCCGCAAGCGTGCCCGTTCTTGGACAATTCCTCTATCATTTTCACAGCGACGGCTCGACCCTCGGCACGCTGACCGTTGGCAGGTTCTTCGGGTTGCACGTCTGGGCAACGCCTATCGCTATCCTCGGGCTTGTCGGACTCCATCTCTTCATTTTGCGCCACAACAACCCGGCGGGACCGCCGACGGACGAGCCGCCAAAGACCATTGGCAGATTCTATCCCAACCAAATTTTTATGGACACGGTGAGCGCCGTGATCGCGTTTGCAATCATCGTGGCGCTCTCTATTTTCATGCCTGCGCCACTGCTTGCGAAAGCTGACCCGAATAACGCTCAATTTATCCCATCGCCGGCGTGGTATTTCTACGCGCTCTACGGTTTGCTGCGCATGTTCCCGCAGAATTTGTCGCTCGTGCCGACGGTAATATTGCCCGGAGTCTTCACCATGGTGTTGCTGCTCTTGCCATGGCTTGACCGCAATCCACACCGCGCGCTCGCGCGCAGACCATTTGTCATTCCATTTACTGTCATCTCGGTTGGTCTCATTATTGGCATCACGTTTTATTCGGCGAAGGTTATCGGTGCGGAACAGGCGCTCAGCCCGGCCGGTCAGACGCCGGTCGAAGGTTATGGCGCGCCGCCGAGCGCTGAAGCTGTGCCCAACATCGCGCTGACATATCCCAAAGCGCTTGCAGCCGCCGCTCCATCCGGTTCTGCGCTGTACATGCAAAACTGCGCGAGCTGTCACAGCGCGACGGGAAAAGGTCTTCCCGGCGCGATCCCTGCGCTTGCCGGCAATCCCTACGTGACGGGTGCGCCAAACAAAGTGATCGCAACAGTGAACAATGGCATGACGGGTGCCATCGTCGTCAATGGCGCGAAGTTCAATGGCGTTATGCCGTCATGGAAGTCGAAGCTCAGCCCCGCAGAGATCGCGGCGGTCATCACCTATGTCCGCAGCTCGTGGGGCAATAAAGCATCGCCCGTGACTGAAGCGCAGGTCAAGGCCCTCACGAAGTAACGCGACCACAGCCTGTAGCGGTCGACAGACGGTCGAGATAAACTCGACCGCTACAGAATCGACCGTCTTTTTTTACGGAAGCTTCGGCGCAGTCAGTTGTGCCCGGCAGCGCTTCAGTTCTGCTTCAATCGGCCACTCGCTGAACACCCAGATCAGCGTGACGATAAGACCCACGACCGGGACGAGGAGCAGTAAGCTGTACGCTCCCTGGTAGCCGCTCTTCACAGCGACACGCCAACAGCAATACACTTGAAATACGAATAGTATGAGGAAAATAAACCAAAATGTTGAGAACGCTGCGATAAACCAGCCTGCACCTGGATTATTGTTATTCGAATCATACATGCTGAGCGCAACCGAAATGAGTGCGAGTGTCATAGCAACTCCCTCTGGGCGGATTGAGGATGGACGAAACGTTAGGGGAGGCGCATGGTTAACCTGCCGAATGCTGGCAGCATGGATCGGGCTGACGCGGTTGTCATCGGTGCGGGCGTCATGGGGGCCGCGGTAGCATTTGATCTCGCAAGTTTCGGCGTCGACACGCTGGTGCTCGAGTCAGCAGCCGGCCCAGCCGCGGGTATCAGCGGTGCAAACGCGGGCATTTTGGATTCGTGCTACCGCACTCCACTCGAAGGCTTCGAGACGTCAATGGTGCTCGCTCATCGAGAGCGCTGGCCGGGCGTATTTGACGAGCTCAAGATTCCTCATAAAACGTGCGGCGCCGTACTGATCGCGCAGGATAGCGCACAAATCAGCAAGCTCGAACTCATCGAGCACACTGCGCTGGAGCAGGGCCTCAAAGCGAAAATCTACGATCGCGGTCAGATTCGCAATCTCGAGCCCAAGGCGAAGGCAGTCGCCGGACTGCTGATCCCAAGCGTTGCCATCACAGACCCGTACGAGATGGTGAGTCGCTTGCTGAGCGCGGGTCCGAAACTTCGGTACGGATCGCGCGTGAGTGGAGTCGAAGCCGCGTCCAACGGCGCGCTCGTCCGCTGCGACTCAGGCGACGTCGAAGCGCGGTTTGTGATCAACTGTGCCGGGTTGTTTGCCGACGACATTGCAGGCAACGACTCATTTTCGCTGACGGTCGAGCGCGGTGAGTTTGTCGTTTTTCCGGACGAAGCCGGAATGATCACCGACCACATCGTGTGCCCGTTGCCGAACGAGCAGAACGAGAGCACCATCATCTTCCCCACGATTTACGGTCCGCTCTGCGCGGCAACAACTACCGGTGAACAGCCCGATAAGAAAGACTGGGCCGCGAAACCAGAGGGCGTTCGCCTCGCTCAGTCAGCGGCCGCCAAGCTCATCCCAAAACTCGCGGACTTCACGCCCATCGATTCATGGGTCGGTCTGAGTGCCGCCCTCAATCCCCGCGGTTACGTCGCCGAGTGGTCGAAGCGCGTGCCAAAAATGTTCAATTTGGCTGGCTTTGCCTCGTCCGGACTCTCAGCGTCGCTTGGTTTGTCCGCCTACGTGCTCGCCCGCGTCAGAGAACGAGGTTTAGAGGTCAAGTCTCGGTCGCTTCGACCGGCGCGCGTCGGCGAGCCAACGTTCCCTTGGTGGCAGCGTCGCAAACGCTAAGAGCGTTCCAGCAGACAAGGTCACTCGCTAGACGCGTACCGAACATTGTAACACTCCACGTCTAACTGCACGGGAGTCCGATCGCGGACTGAGAGGGCGACTATAGGTCGCCGACCGTCGGAACCTGATCTGGGTGATGCCAGCGAAGAGAAGCATTTCATGAGCCTCACTGTTACTCCACACGCGAAAGCAACCTCACACAAGGTCTACCTCGACGGATCGCATGGCATCCGAGTCCCCATGCGACAAATCCACCTAACCGACGGGACCGATTTTCGTGTCTACGATACGAGCGGTGTGCACACCGACCCGGGCATTGAAGTGGATGTGCGACAGGGATTACCACCGCTGCGCGCGGGCTGGATCGCCGGTCGAAACGATACTGAAGAGCTAACGCAGACGACGTCGCTCTACCGCCGTGGGCGTGATGCGGATCCTCGCTTGGCGGACGTGCGTTTCGGTCATTCGCGTGCACCGCTGCGGGCGAAGCCAGGTCGCAATGTGACCCAGCTGCATTACGCGCGCCGTGGCGACATCACGCCGGAGATGGAGTTCATCGCCTTGCGTGAGGGCGTTACGCCAGAATTCGTTCGCGAGGAAGTGGCGCGTGGCCGCGCCATTATTCCAGCCAACGTCAACCACCCCGAGT
>DASZFB010000265.1:0-4449 GCA_035940275.1 Candidatus Eremiobacteraceae bacterium
GTGCTGGAACGACGAGTCATGCCAAAGACTTGGTAGCCTTGTTCCAGCAAAAAATCGGCAAGATATGAACCATCTTGCCCGGTGATACCCGTGATCAGGGCGCGCTTTGCCATGGCAACGTGCTTTGGTGTTCGAGCTAACCGCGCCCTTTTCGCGCGCCGACTAAATCGGTTGTGGCGGGGCGCTCGCCACGTAGCGTTCGTTAGCGAACACCACAACCCCAATTCCCACGAGCGCGATCGTTCCGCCGATTGCGGTCAGCGGGGCGATGACTTGATGCAGCACGAGGTACGCGAGTGCTGCAGTCATGATAGGCTGCGAGAGAAACGCGAAAGCGACCACCGCCGCGGGCATGAGCCCGAGCGACCGTGACACGAGGGTGTGACCTAACACGGTGGGGAACAGCGCGAGCGCCGCGCAGACGGCCAGGTCGTGACCGCTTATCGCTGTCGGGACTCGCAGGACAAAGAGCGCGAGCCAAACGCACACCGCGCACGCCGTATAGACGATAGCTGCATAGCGCAGCGTGTCGACGCGTTTGCGCACGTGGCGCCCGAGCAACAAGTAACCGGTTTCTGCAAAAGCAGCGGCGAGAGCCAGCACGTCCCCAATGAAGGCGCGACCCGAAATGTGAAAGTCACCTACTGTTATCAGCGCAGCGCCGCTCGCGGCGATCGCCATGCCGGCGATCATCGGCCATGACGGCCGCTCTCCGAAGATCACCGCGGCGAAAATGGCGACGAAGATGGGGTCCATGCTGACGAGCAACGCCGCGCTCGACACGCTCGTGAATGTAATGCTGATCGCCCACAACGTGACGTCGAGGGCGAAGAGCGCACCGGAAGCGGCAGCCGCGGCAATGTCGGTGCGAGCTATCGGCGCCTGTCGCAGCGGGTTCACGCTAGTGCGAGAAAAATATACAAGTGGCAGCATCATTGCCACCGCAAGAATCATCCGATATGCGACGACTGCAACGATCGGCGCGCTCGTGAGCTTGTAGAGGACACCCGCCATCGAAAGGCCGGCGATGCCGATCGCGAGCAGCGCGTAGCGTGTCAGCGCAGAGCTAGCGCCGCTGCCCGAGGTTGCTTCGGAATTCAATCGCGCGAGGCGCGCTCTTTCGCCCGCTTTTCGGTGCGCTGTTGATACCGCGCCCGCGCGCTTTCGTAGCGCCGCTTTTCGTCCGGCGTTTGCGGGATGATGGGCGGAACGGCCACCGGTTTACAGTTGTCGTCGAGAGCCACAAAGATTAGCTTGGCAGACGCGACGTGTTTTCGTTCGCCCGTCTGCAACCGCTCAGCTTCGATGCGAACGCCGACCTCCATCGAGCTGCGATGCGCGTAGTGGACTGACGATTTGAGCACGACCATGTCACCCACATGAACGGCATTGAGAAAATCGAGACGGTCGATTGCGGCAGTCACACAAATGCGACCAGAATGGCGGATGGCAGCGGCGGCCGCAGCTTGGTCCGCTAACTTCATGATGACGCCACCATGAATGTTGCCCATCGGGTTTGTGTCCGCGATCTCAACCAGCGTGGCCAGCTCCACAGCTGACGCCGCGACCGGCTTGCCGGCGAGCTCCCTTGCCTGCGGTTCCTTCATGGGCGGGCTTTCGCGGGCCTAAAAGCGAAACCCGGCTTGACTTTTCCACATCACACCAAGCGCTTGTACCGAAACTTTTCCGGGCCTGGGCGGTACACTATAGCGAACGGAGGTTCCGCGATTATCGCGCAGGTGACGGACGAGGAACTCGTAGATCTCGTCCTACGAGGAGACGGCAACTCCTTCACGCCACTCGTCGAGCGGCATAAGCGGGGTATAATAAATTTCGTCTACGCCCTCGTCCGCTCGCCGCAAGAGGCGGACGACATCAGCCAAGAAACGTTTATGCGCGCCTACGCACACCTGAAAACCTTCAATCCAAAACTTGCAAAGTTCTCCACCTGGCTGTACCAAATCGCGCGCAACACCGCGCGCACATATCTGATGAAAGAGCGCCGGAGGCCTCAGACCGAAGACTTGTTTGAAGATGAGACACTCGACCAAAAACTCCCCGACCAGCGACCGCACGCCGCTCCCGAAGCCCGCTTGCTCGCAAGCGACGATGAACGCGTCTTGCGTGAAGCCTTGCGGCGGATCCCCGAAAAGATGAGGACTGCGCTCGTGCTTCGCTATTTCAGACATTTAGAATATCAGGAAATCGCCGACACAATGACCGTGTCACTGGGTAACGTCAAAACACTCATTCATCGCGGCAAGGCTGCCCTGGCGCGCGAACTCGAATCGCGTGACCGGCTCGAGCCCGTCGGCGCACAAGCAATTTCGGAGGTAACTCACCGTGAAATGCTCTGCGTGTAGAGAACGTCTGCCCGCGTATCAGGACGGTGTGCTTGCCGCAGGCGCAGCCGCCGACCTCGAGTCGCATCTTGCTACCTGCGTGGGCTGCCGCGCGTTCTCCGAAGAAATGATGGTTGTCGAACGCCGGATCGCGCGCCTCAGCGAGATCGAACCGCGTGTTGACTTCACGCGCATCGTTATGGCGCGGATTGCCGCGCTTCCCGTGCCTGCGGAACGCGGTGTCCGCGTCTGGTGGCTGGGTGCTTATGACCTCGCCGCTTGGATCATGCTTGTGGCGCTGACCGCCACCGGAATTCTTCGCTGGAAGACCGTCGTTGCCGAAAGCGGCGTGCTGTTCGGCAAGCTCGCGCTCTCAGCGGATGCGCTCTATCGCATTGCAGAGCATTTCCACCTTATTACCTTCGCGATCGTCGGCGGTCTCGCCGAAGGCGCGGCGCTGCTGTTCTTGCTTTATGCCGGGCGGCGCTATCTGGCCGGAATGCGAACGGCCCTGTTCGGAGCTCAAACAATATGAAACCCTACATAAACGTCAAGCGAACACTGCTCGGCAGGCTGCCGGTGTTTGCGATATTGGCAGCACTGCTCATCGCCGCATCGTCGCACGCAGCTCTCGCGGACTCATCTAACATGAGCTCTGATAATTCGGGTAACGATGTCGTTGTCTTGGGCGGTCAACACCAAACGATTCGGCAGGGTCAAGAGGTATCAGGCGACCTCGTCGTTATCGGCGGCAGCGCTGACGTTTTGGGCAAGGTCGATGGCGATGCTGTTGCGCTCGGCGGCAGAATTTACATAGCTCCTCAGGGTCACGTCAACGGAAGTCTCGTCAATCTTGGCGGCGTCATCGACAACCGCTCGAGCACGCCGCAAAGCCGCGGCGGACAAGAAGTCACGCCTCCCGTTGAGCCGACGGCGCCTCCGGAACCGGTCGAGGCTCCGGTTCCGTGGTATCAAGACGCTTGGAATACGTTCTTCTTTTTCGATGGGCTCCTCGTCCTCATGGCGTTCCTGCTCTTCCCCAACCGAACGCGCACCGTCTCCGAACATCTCGTGGATAATCCGGTGATGGCTGGCATGCTCGGATTTTTCTCACCAATCATCTTTGCACTGCTCGTTGTGGCACTCGCAATCACGATTATAGGCATCCCATTGATTCCGCTGGCGCTGCTCGTCACGCTTGCCGGCTACCTGCTCGGCAAAGCCGCCATCGCGGAATTCATCGGCAGCCGGATCTTAGATGTGTTCAAAGTGACGCAGCCTCGGCCAATTGCAACGGTAGGCTTGGGAGTGCTGCTTCTCTTCTTACTCTCCGCGGCTACCGGCTGGATCGGCATCGTCGTGTACTTCTGCATCGCTGCACTCGCGATCGGTGCGTCACTCTACATGCTGACGCGCACCGCTCAAACATACCGGCGCACACCCTCGACCAGCCCGCCCGTGCCTCCATCGTTTAGTCCGCCGGCTGATCCATCGCGGATGGGTCCGCCCGCAGTTTCGTAAGCGAAAAGCGGTCGGGTAAACTCGACCGCTACGTTTTTTTTGGCTCGACGCTTACAATTTTAGGGCAGAGAGCAGGCTCCCGTAAAGGCCCGAGAATTTTAGTTCGTCCAGCGGCTTATCGTCATTCCACGTTACCGAAACACAATACGATTTTCTGTCCTTGGCAACAAGCCAGGTCGTCAGATTCATCACGCTGGGCTCGGAACCACCCTTGTACGAAATGCGCTGCCAATCTGCCGGGCGGGCCACGCCGGGGTTAATGCTCATAAGCGGCAACGCCTCGACGTTGCGCATGAGACCGCACAGCTCGCGCGTGGTGAAGAACCATTCAACGTCTGTTGCTTGGGGACCGTCGGACAAGATGCTGACGTCGGGAAGCGGCAGCCTGTCGACCTGCGTCAGTAACGCGCGGCGCTCCGCTTCATTGCCCTCGCGATAGCGCTTCAACACATCGGCATTCTTGGGATCTTTGAGGACGAATGCTTCGCGCGTCGTCAAAAATGGGCGATTGCGCGTCGTGAAAGCCTCGACGTTGCGGCGACCCATATACGCAATCAATGTGTCCGTAGCAGTATTATCGCTTTGC
>DASZFB010000266.1:0-4268 GCA_035940275.1 Candidatus Eremiobacteraceae bacterium
TGAAACGCTCGCACGCACGAATCTCGGTAGTCTGACCAAGAGCGATCTCGTCAACGTCGAACCTAGCCTGCGCGTTGGGGACCTCGTTGGCGGTCACATGATCTACGGCCATGTAGATGCGACGTGCGCTATCGTGCGTAAAGAGAAGGAGGGTCAAGGTTATCGACTGTGGTGCAAGACCCCAAGCACGCTGCGCAGCCTTATCGTCGAAAAGGGCTATGTGAGTTTGGACGGGGCGAGCCTGACAGTCGCCCAAGTAAAACGGGACCAATTTGCGGTCGCCCTGATTCCAGAGACGCTAAAACGCACAACGTTAGGGCGGAAAGGCGCCGGCGCTTCCTTAAATATAGAAGTAGATCCCGTTGCCCGCTACGTCGCCGCACAATTGCGGGATCGCCTAGCCGCCCTAAAACGCAGCAAACCTCGAGGTCGATAAATGCCGCTCTCTACAATCGAAGAAGCCGTCGCCGACATCCGCGCCGGAAAAATTGTCATCGTCATGGACGACGAGGACCGTGAAAACGAAGGCGATCTTACCATGGCCGCACAGATGGTGACGCCCGAAGCGATCAACTTCATGACAAAGTACGGACGCGGGCTCATCTGCATGCCGATCATCGCGAAGCGCCTCGACGAACTGCACATCCCCATGATGGTAGTCGACAACACCTCGCGTTTCGAAACGGCCTTCTCCGTGTCGGTCGAAGCGAAGAAGCGGACGACGACCGGCATTTCTGCGCAGGATCGGTGCGCAACGATTCAGGCGCTGCTCGAACCAACCGCACGCCCGAGCGACTTTGTCAGCCCCGGTCATACCTTTCCACTCCGCGCTCGCGATGGCGGCGTGCTCGTGCGCGCCGGCCAAACGGAAGCGGCGGTCGATCTCGCGCGGCTCGCCGGTCTCTATCCCGCAGGCGTCATCTGCGAGATACTCGCTGACGACGGCACGATGATGCGCCATACGCAGCTCGAGATTTTTGCCGCCGAGCACAAACTCAAGCTCATCACAGTCAAGGATCTCATCGCCTACCGGATGGCGCACGAAAAGCTCGTGCGACGAATTGCATCATTCGATATGCCGACTCGGTTCGGTACGTTTAAAGGATATGGGTACGAATCCGATGTCGATGGTGCGTGCCACGTGGCACTTGTCATGGGCGATGTCGGGGACGGCAGAGATATCCTGGTTCGGGTCCACTCCGAATGTCTAACCGGCGACGCCCTCGGCTCGAAACGGTGCGACTGCGGAGCGCAGCGTGACGCCGCGCTCGACATCATTTCCAAAACAGGCCGCGGCGTGTTTCTGTACCTGCACCAGGAAGGTCGCGGCATCGGCCTTGCCAACAAGCTGCGCGCTTACGAACTGCAAGATCAGGGCGCCGATACGGCAGAAGCAAACGAGAAGCTCGGATTGCCTGTGGACAAGCGCGACTACGGCATCGGCTCGCAGATCCTCCACGACCTTGGCGTGCGCGAAATGAAAATCATCACAAACAATCCGCGCAAGATCGTCGGGCTCGAGGGTTACGGACTCAAGATGGTCGGACGCGTGCCGCTCATCGCTCCGCGCGACGAACACAACACGCGTTACCTCGAAACAAAGCGCGAAAAACTTGGTCACATCCTCGAAACGACTGACGGCGTCAAAGCGGGAAGCACAACTCGCGAAGGCGCATAGGCGTGCACTTCGCCATCGTTCGGGCTCTCTTTAACGCTGAGATCACGGCGGGACTGCTCGAGGGCGCACGAAAAGCATTTGATGAAGCGCGCGTCTCCAAGCGCGACCTTGACGTGTACGAAGTTCCCGGTTCGTTCGAGCTGCCGCTGGCCGCACTCTGGCTGGCTAGCTCAGGTCGCTATGACGCTATCGTCTGTTTAGGCTGCGTCATTCGCGGCGAAACTGCGCATTTTGAATTCGTCGCCGGGGAGGCGGCACGCGGCATCGCAGACGTCGCGCTCAAAACGAAGATACCTGTTATTTTCGGCGTGCTAACAACGGAGAATGTCGAGCAGGCGCGCGCGCGGTCGGGTAGCGTTGCTCGCGGCCAAAGTCAACACACCGGTCTACAGGCCGAGGGCAACAAAGGTTACGAAGCAGCGCAAAGCGCACTGCAGATGGCCGCGCTTCGACGCAAGATCCGAAAGAAATAGACCTTACGACACGTGCGCGGCTGAGCCGGCGACGTGCCACATGATGAACAGTACGAGCGCGAGACTCACCGCCTGCGTACCGAGCAGCCATTTGTCGCTGCGTGTCATAGGAGCGATCTTCGAAAAAAGCGCCGCGGCGACGCGGCCGCCGTCGAGTGGATAGATCGGTAAGAGATTAAACAAATTGATGAAGAAGGCGGTCGACGCAAGCGCATACCAGATCGGGGCGCCGGTGTAGAGCCCGATGCCATAGCATGCCATTGCACCAACCATGCCGAGGGCAGGTCCCGCCAAGGCGATGACCGCTGCGGCCTTCGAGTTGGGCGGCATCTCCTTGAGCGCGACGAACGCACCAAGAAACGGTACGAAAATCGGCACGCTTGCCTTGAGCCCGTACGCGCGAATGGCGATGACGTGACCCATCTCGTGCACAAAAATCAATAATACGAATCCGGTTGCAAACCAAAAACCGAACATCTGCGCCCATGCCCAAATGCTAACCACAAGTGTGCCGAAGGACAACAAGAACTTCGCGCCCAGTGCGATCCACTTGAAGCCCATGAGGAACAGAAATACGGTCTTGAACTTTAGGAACAGCGCGAGCAAAACCGCGCCGATGCCCACAGCGCCTGAGCGCTCGGCGGTAAGCCTGCGTGCAGCTTGTTGCTCGAGTCGCCGTTGCTGCTGCATCTCGGGCGGCAGCAGGTGAGCGATCTCGGCGAGCGGGTCGTTCTTCGAATTATTCACACCGACTGCTTCGCGATGCGGCCCAAAATGTCTTTACGATAGCATTCTCTGCAGCGCGGGATAGTCGACTTTTGCATTGTGGCGGCGGTCCACGGGGATGCGCTTCAGGAATCGTATCTCGTCGATGTGCGCCCACCCGAGCATGTCGCGCAGATCGCGCTCGGCGGTTTCTCGGTTTGTGCCATGAATCTCAACCGCGAGAATTCTCTTCCCCTGTGCGCTAACCAGGGCGCTGCGCTCGATGCCTGCGACATTACTTGCGGCACACTCCACGCTAAATGGATAGAGCGTGCCACGCGCATCGTCGATACGCGCGCCGCAGCGGCCAAGAAGCCACACGCGTCCGCGCTCGTCGAGATAGCCTAGGTCCCCCGTGCGGTGCCACACTGCCCCGTCGACTTTGAACTTCGTCTCTTCGTCGCCGCGTCCACCAAGATAACCCGGCAGCACGTGGTCGCCCGACACAACGATTTCGCCGGGATCGCGGACCGCCATGCTCATCTGGCCGAGTTCAGCTTCGCTCAGAGGGGTAATCTGCATTCCCCATTGATTGCGGACGATGCGCAGGCGCACTGCGGCCACCGGCTTGCCTGCGAGCAGGCCCGCGCCGGAGCGCATCGCTTCCCGGTCGGATGGCGAGAATTCGCTGACCGCCACGTGCGCGATCGGCTCAGCTTCGGTTGACCCGTACACGGCGCACGGGTCGGTACGAGGCATCGTCTTTCGCAGCGCATCGAGTAACCGGGGAAAGACAGGCGCACCGCCGCAGAATAACTTTCGCATCTCAGGCAACGTGCGGGATGTCTTCTTCGAGTAGCCGACAAGCCGTTCAAAAAATGCAGGCGAAGCCGTTGCACTCGCAACGTGCTGGCTTACTGCATCGGCGTAGACTCGAGCGCCATCGACTCGAGCGGGCTGGCGCAGATCGACATCGCTGATGATGCTCGTGACGCCGCACGCGAGATTCGCGAGCAATACAATAGGCAGCGTGGTGAGGTCGACATCACCCGGCGTCAATTGCATCGTTTCGCGTAGCGCTTTGAGTTGGGCCAACAGAACGCCATGGCTTCGTAGCGCTCCCTTAGGAGCCCCCGTGCTCCCGCTTGTGAAGGTCAACAGTGCGCCCGTTTGCGGACCCGCGGCAAACAAATCTCGATGTGGCTTGAAAGCGACGGCGCTATCCCAGGCAATGGTACCGGGCACTGCGCGCGCGGTCGAGAAATTCAATGTGATATTGCGCAACGCGGCGTAGCGTAAACGCAGCAGCTGGCCCAACAGTCCGGAGAAATATGCGACGGGGCGTTGCAGCTTGCAACAGTTGTCGATGATGCGCGGATCGGCAGACGGGTCGATGAACATCGCAATTGCGC
>DASZFB010000267.1:0-1649 GCA_035940275.1 Candidatus Eremiobacteraceae bacterium
GCTCCTGCTATCTCGGAGGCGACCAACATTTCTTCTTCCGCGTTCTCGTCATACTGCACGACATAGATGATGCACGTATCCCACGGCACGACACGACGGAACTGGCCAAGCAGGTTGAGCAGCTGTACGAGCACATCAGCAAGCGAGAGTTGAGAGCCAAGTTCGGAGCCGGCGTTGAGGACCTGGTCGATGGCGCGAACTTGATGCTCGGCTCGTTGCTTGCCATGCAAGCCGTAGAGAGCGACGAGATACGGTCCAAACATCAGCCCGGCGATTTGCCATGCGATGACATTAGCTGGACCGACGTGAAAGTTGAGGCCGAGATCGAGGAGCCCGAGGTAAATTATGACGAGCGCGCCGAGTCCGATCGGTACGGCAAACAGGGCAGCATCGAACGCCGGCATGAGTAAAAGGATGGTGACGCCGTAGAGCTTGATGGCAAGCGCTGCATAGGTCACGTCGATGGCGAGCAACGCGGGGACGACGAGCGGGTGCGATTCATCGCGCCTGCCTGTCGCGCGCGAGCGGTACCAGAAACTCAGGGCGAAGATTGTTGTGATAACGCCATACGCTAAAAGAGCAAGACGCAGCTGATGCGGCGCTTCCTGATTGGGCGGCAGCATCAAGAGCCACGCGATCGCAAGCCAGCGCGCGACGGCCACCGCGAAGGGATACGACAGGAGGTCTGCCAGCGTCCGGATTTTCAGCGTCGCTAGGTCTAATGTCCTCACATACAAAGGACGCGTCTCAGCGGGCTATGTTACGAAATACGCCAGTAGTGACCGACGTCACGTCCGACCGGTTCATGAAATCTCCATCTCGAGCTGGGGCTGATCGACGGCGGTAGATTTGCTCGAGCGCGATCGTCTGGACTCCACGGTGGGACGCGCTTCCAACTGCCCCGCAATCTCTTTCGCTCGCTCCACTATAGGTTTCGGCATACCCGCCATATTCGCGACTGCAATTCCGTACGAGCGGCTACTCGATCCGCGCAGCAGTCGATGCGAAAAGACCGGACCAGTCGGTTCGTCGGCGACGGCGACGTGAAGGTTATCGACGCTCTTGAACGATTTCGCTAAGTCGACGAGCTCGTGGAAGTGCGTGGCAAAAAGTACGATCGGCATTGCTTCTGCGAGGTTGAGCAAATATTCGCTGATTGATTGTGCGATGGCAAGCCCGTCAGTCGTACCGGTACCGCGACCGACTTCATCGATAAGCAACAAACTGCGCGGGGTGCAGTTGCGAAGGATGAGAGCCATCTCGGCCATCTCGACGTAAAACGTGGAGCGGCCCGCCGCGATGTCATCGCCCGCGCCGATGCGCGTGAAGAGGCGGTCGACGATGCCGAGCCTCGCGTGCTGCGCAGGTACGAACGAACCTATCTGCGCTAAGATCGACATGAGCGCGGTCTGCCGCAGATAGGTCGACTTCCCGCCCATGTTTGGACCGGTGATCAAAAGAAAACGTTTGTCTAAATCAACGGTGCAATCGTTGGGAACGAAATCGAGCCCGCCGTATGCCTCGACCACGGCATGGCGGCCACCCTCCACCGAAAGCGTGCTGTCGTCAACGACGGTAGGCCTGACGTAGCGACGCTCGGCGGCGACTTGTGCCAGCGAGCAATAGACGTCGATTTCGGCTAGACTGCG
>DASZFB010000268.1:0-6267 GCA_035940275.1 Candidatus Eremiobacteraceae bacterium
TTCTCGAGCAAACGCTCAACGTGAATCTTTACGGCCCGATCCGCGTATGCGACGCTTTTGTGCCGCACCTTGTCAAAGGTGGGCGCATCATCAACGTCTCGTCCACGATGGGCCAGTTCGCCGGCGATTCGGACGGACACAGCCCTGCCTATGCAATCAGCAAGGCGGCACTGAACATGTACACGCAAAATCTGGCCGCCGATCTGCGTGACAAAGGGATCATGGTCGACTCGTTCCATCCCGGCTGGGTCAAGACCGACATGGGCGGCTCAAATGCGAAAGTCAAGCCGGAAGATTCAGCGCGCACTGCGCTTTTTCTCGCGACCCGTCCACCCTCGGACAAGACCGGGCTGTTCTGGTACGATTGCGAAGTCATCGATTGGTAAAAATGTCGCGACTTCTCAGCCGACTTTAAGGTTCGCGCAAGGCCTCGCTGCAACATCAAAGGAAAACTTCCCAATGCGTTTTATTGCGATCTTCCTCGCCGCCACATTATTGGCCGGCGTCGTCATGCCGGCTGCACCCGCGGCGGCAATGTCGACCGCCCAAGAAGTCTCACTGGGGCAAGGCATCAACCAGCAGATCGACGACGAGAATGTCATCGTCACCGATCCGTTCCTCACGAGCTGGGTTGACTCCATCGGTGCGAAGCTCGCGACGAACAAGTATCGTCAGGATATCAACTACCACTTCGAAGTTCTCAATACCGACGAGGTCAACGCGTTTGCGTTGCCTGGGGGCTTCATGCACGCGGATATGGGCCTGCTCAACTTTGTGGGCTCGGACGATGAACTTGCAGCGGTGCTCGGACACGAGATGGGCCACGTCGAACGCCGCCATGTGGTGACGTTGCAGCAAAAGAACAATATCCTCGGCATTCTTATCGGTATCATCTCGATCTTGTCGCCCATTGCCGCCGCGCTCGGCGGCTACGGCGGCGACCTGGTCGCGTACAAGTTTTCACGGCAAGATGAGCTTCAGGCGGATCAATATGGCCTCTTGCTCATGACGCGCGCGGGCTATGACCCGCAGTCCAACATCGACATGATGGCACACCTCGACAAGCTTTCAGCAAACGACCCAACCAGCCACGCCGACAAAGCCATGTTGAGCCACCCGCCGCCGAAGGATCGCATCGCGCACCTCGAGGGGTACCCGGAACTCAACAACCCGCCGGCCGAGCAGACAATCGCCGATGCTATCCACGACGAGCAAGAGGGACGCTACACGTACTCGCGGGCTCGACTTCAAACTGCACTCAAGAAGTCGCCCGGCAACAAGATAGCGCTAGCGCACCTCAGCCAGGTTGAAGTTGCGCTGCGCGAGTCGGGGGTGCCCGGAACCTTGCACGAGCGCTCGGTTGCATATACGCAGACGCTTGATGCGTTTAGCATGGGCGACATCGCCACCAGGCTCGCGAAAGCGCAGGCCATCGCCACGGACGGCGCACGAATCGCCGCCGACCGGGCGCGTTCATCGCATACAGATCTGCAAACGCTGTTCAACCAGCTCAACGAGCAAACGAACTCCATCCCGAATCTTGGCAAGCCAAAGAAAAAGGGAAACAATCTGAGCCTCGCAATCGATGGCCTCAAGCATCTGACGCGCGACATCAACGGCGTGCTCGGCAACAGCTCGGACGTCTTAAGCAGCGGACCCGGTCTCGCGCGAGACAACCTCGGGCCATTCAAGGACATGGCCGACGCCATCAGCAGCGGCCCGCCGAGCGAGAAGACCCGCGCGCTCTTACCGTACTACCCTTCTTTATCGGCAAGCCTCTCAGATGGTGCCGATCAATTTGTAACAGGCGTCGACGACGCGCGCGCGGCAATTTCGATGGCGAGCGATGGCGTGCGCCTGCTTGCAAATTTCTTTGCCGCACTGAACTCGCTGGATACCACAGGCGGCGATATCTCGGCCAAGGATATGCCCAAGGTGCAATCGGCACTCGATGCGGCGACTAGCGCGTGGGACGCAGCCTACGCAATGTCGCAACGCGCTGCAGACCTCACCTATGGCGCACAGACGCGCACGCTGTCGGCCAGCATTACGTTGCTCGATCTCTACTCATCGAGCGAGCGCTATCAGGCATATCGCCGCGCAATGCAGTTCCGCTTTCCGGGCGTCCAGCTCCCCGACTATCAGACCGTCTTGCGCTCTGGCATTACGCCGGGCGAACTTGGATGCGATGCGTGGCTTGGATTTGAGACGAAGGATCCGGTGACCAAATTTATGCGCGCGGAGCACGACGGTGGCCTCTCGTGCGCGGATATTGCACTGCAAAAAAACCTCATGACAGAATCGATGGAGATTGCGGAAGGTCTGCTGTACGAAGACTACGTCGAGGTGCCCGAAAAGGTCTAATTATTTCGCGACAGCCTCCACAGCGGGCTCGACGAGATCCACATTTTCCTTGCGCTGCGCGGCCAGCCCCATGAGCAATGCCACGAATGCGAACAAGCTCGAGACGGCTCCGGCCCATGGCGGTCCGTAACGTCCCAACAAGAACGTCGAGGCCGGCGGCATGGACACGCCGGAAAGATTGTCAAGCGCGGAGCTGACACCCAAGATCGTGCCTCGCTGGTTCTCCGGCGCTCCCGCGGCAAGGATCGATGACAACGCTGGACGTGCGAGGCCCATGCCGATGGCGAAGAGCAAGAAGGTCGGCAACATCGTCACCAAATTGTGAATAAAGGGCACGAGTAAGAACCCGCACAGCGCGAGCCCGATGCCGATATTCGAGCTGCGCCGGTCGCCGAGCGTATCGATGATACGCGGACCCGGCCCGAGCTGCAAGATGACGCTGAGCACCCCAAACGAAGCAAAAAAGAAGCTCGTGTTGGTGGCGGTAAAACCGAGCGCGGCCTGCATGGGCAACGCGAACACGCCAAACCATGCATACAGCGCAAGCGAGAACGCCCACATCTGTAGCAGAATCGGCGCGACGCGCGGATCCATCAGGGATGCGCGGATGTGGCTGAAGGTGGCGATCTCTGTGCCTTGCGGGTTACGCGACTCGGGCAACATGATGATGGTGACGATCAAGGTGACGAATTGCAATGTTGCCGCGGCAAAGAAGGGTGCAGAAAAGCCAAAGCGGTCGAAGAGCACGCCACCCAATAGTGGGCCGAACACGATCCCCGCGGAGAACGCTGCTCCTACATAGGAGAAGGCGCGTCCACGCTGGGTGGGCTCGACGAGATCGGCAACGTATGCCTGGGTGACGCTCAGGTTGCCGCCCGACACGCCCTCAACGATGCGGGCGAAGAAAACCATACCGATGCTGTGCGCGAAGGCAAGCATGAACCATCCAATCGTCGCGCCGATTTGGCTGATAATCAGCACGCGCTTGCGCCCGATTCGATCGCTCACGTTGCCCCACACCGGCCCCGCAAAGAATTGGCACGCTGCGAAAGTCGAGAACAGCAAGCCGACTGTTAAGTCAGATGACCCAAAGCTCTTCACGAAATAGGGTAAAATCGGCAGCAGAATACTGAAGCCGAGGATGTCGATAAACGTAACGCCGAGGATAGGCAGAATGCGGGTAATCATGCGCGGTCATATGAGTTTGCAGTGCTTGCGTCACACACCTTGCCGCTCGTCGCGTTGATCAAAGTCACAAGTGCCGCGCCCGCGCGACCGTTGCCCCAAAAGAAGTGTAACACAGGTATCTCCACCCGGTCTTATGAGCAGCCCCGGCGACTGAAATTATCTTTTGATAAAACCAAGAGGCGGTAACAATAACATGTGGAGTGCAATAGTCTCGAGCGCGGTGACGATAGCAGCCGTGCTTTACATGCAAGGTCCGATCGTAGCTCTCGTGCTGACCGCGGTTAGCTCGCTGGCACTACTGATCGCCCTGCACGCGACGGAGAAAAAGGCAGCTTCCGAAAAGCCGCGCCCGCGGCCGCTCGAAGTCATCGATGGGAATAACGAAGTCGACCTACTGTTCCCACCGTTACACCAGCAAGCTTCTTAGTAGCTCCGAAAGCGATATCTGAAACGGGCGGCCCAACGGCCGCTCGTTTCTTATGCTCAACCGTTTGCAGAAGAAGAGTTGGCCATTTTGCGTGCGAACAATTGCCAGCGTCTTGCCAGCTCACACAACCGTTCACTAACACTTGAATCTTCGCCGGGGCCTTATACGACCGCTGGGCTTGGCACTGTGTCTTGTGGCGCTGGCGTCACAGCCAGGCGCCGCCACAGGTACGAGCCCCCTCAATGCGTCGATCGCCCTCACGTTGCCCGGTATGACGCACCGTTTAGTCGAGATTGACGCCGAGACGCTCTTTCATACCGCCGACACCGACTTTCGCGTCGAAGACGATCAAACGATTTACGTACAGACCGGCGATATCCCAGCCATGTGGCTGCGGGATTCATCGGCGCAAATGTTGCCATACGTGCGTTTTGGGCCTGCATATCCGCAGGTTGCATTCTTCACGCGCGGCGTCATCCAACGCAACGCCAAGAATATCCTCACCTCGCCGTACGCCAATGCCTTCACTTCCGGATACCGCTTGTGGGAGGAGAAGTGGGAAGTGGATTCGCTTGCCTATCCCATCGTGCTGACATCCGTGTACTGGAGCGCCACGCACGATCGCTCGATGTTTACGGTGCGGTTGCATTGGGCGTTTACGCACATCGTCGAGACATACGAGTGCGAACAACAGCATGCCACGTGCTCGGGATATCGCTCCCGCTATCTTTCCAACCACGGCAAGGGCGCCGCCTTTGCATACACCGGAATGATTTGGGGCGCGTTCCGCCCGTCCGATGACCCCGTGCGCTATCCGTACAACATTCCACAGCAATTGTTTGCAGCAAAAGAGCTTGAAAGTCTCGCACATCAGGTTCAGGAAGGATACGGCGATACGCGGCTCGCCATGCGTGCGCGACAACTCGCCGCTGCGATCCGACTCGGCATCGATCGGTACGGACAGATCTACGATTTCCGCTACGGATGGATGTACCCGTTTGAAGTCGATGGACTTGGGAACTACCTCTTAATGGACGATGCCAACTTACCTGATCTGCTCGCGCTGCCGGCTATGGGGCTCGTCGCGCACTACGATCCGCTGTACACGAATAGCCGGCGCTTTTCGTTATCCCACGACAATCCATACTACTATCGCGGCCGTTACGGCGCCGGCCTGGGAAGCCCGCACACGCGAACGGGTTGGGTGTGGCCACTGGGAATCGTCAGTCAAGCGCTGACCGCATCCACGCCCGGCGAAGTTGCCGAAGGTATCGAGCAGATTCGCGCACTTGACGGTAAGCGCGGTTTGCTGTACGAGAGTGTCGACCCCGATCGTCCGTGGCACTACACGCGTGGTGAATTCGGGTGGGCAAATGCAGCTTATGCAGAGTTGATATTCCGCTGCGTCGCCGGACTCGATCCAGCGGCACCGATGTCTCATCCGCTTCCCGAGCTGCTGCCAAGCGGTTTCACACCGCCCAGGATCACGACCGATATCGAGGCGTGGAACGCAGCGTCAATAATTTATGCAGCCCTTACTCAGATTTTGAGGACCGGTTGAAACCAGCGAGCGAGCTGGGAGTGCGTGAGGCCGCCCTTAAAAAGGAACGCAGCGGTCTAAAGCGGCTCTTCAAAATTCTTGGGCCCGGTGTGATTGTGGGCGCGTCGGACGATGATCCCTCCGGCATCGGCACGTATTCGGTGGCGGGCGCGTCGCTCGGTTACTCGACGCTGTGGACAATACCCGTGATGCTCCCCATGATGGCCGCCGTTCAATACATCTGTGCGCGGATCGGGCTCGTCACGGGCAAGGGCTTAGGGTTGCTTTTGCGTACGCAGTTCCCCGCGTACATCGCCTACCCGGCCGTCTTCGCCCTCGTTATCGCGAATAGTATCAACGCCGGTGCGGACCTCGGAGCAATCGGAGCGGCGCTCAATCTCTTATTGCCGATCCCGATCGCCGCGATCATCGTACCCGTTGCCGCCGTGCTCTTGGCGCTACAGATTTGGGGTTCGTACCGGACCATTGCCTCTATCTTCAAATGGCTGACTTTGGCGCTGTTTGCCTACATCGGAGCAGCCTTTTTTGCACATCCGGATTTCCGCGAGGTTTTGCGCGGCACTTTTATACCCCATATAAGCCTGAACGGCAACTACATAACGACGCTCGTAGCGCTTCTCGGCACGACCATCTCGCCGTACATGTTCTTTTGGCAGGCGACACAAGAGGTCGAAGAAGATATCGCGGTCGGTCGGAAATACCTGTGGCAGCGCAAAGGGACGACGGA
>DASZFB010000269.1:0-2855 GCA_035940275.1 Candidatus Eremiobacteraceae bacterium
TGCGCACTCGAAACGCGCGACGCTATGTACGGGGCGTTGGCAACGGGCGCGGTCCGGTCACCTGTGCTATGGAGCAAAAGCAGCGGAACCTCCACTCGCGGCAACTCTTTTTTCACGAGGGCCAGCACGTCCATGAAGACACCAATCGATGAGAAGGGCGTCGTGCGGTAGCCCACAACTTCACCGCGCCACGCTGCGTAGTTGCTAATGACGTTGCGCTCTGGCATCCATCGTTTGGCGAGTGGCACGCTCCACGAAACCAAAGGGGACATGAAGACCGGCGTCGAGATGGTAACCAAACCTTCGAGCGGATAGCGCGTCGCAAGATGAAGACCGAGCGTGCCTCCGAGTGAGAGTCCAACGACATACACGCGCGCGAATCGTCGCCGCAACTCAAGATACGCAGCATCGGCACCGGCAAAGAAATCATCCGGTCGCACGTTTATGAGATCGCTTGGCGATCTACCATGACCCGCGAGGGCGGGTGCACTGACACCATACCCGGCTTCGTTGAGGGTGCGGCCAAGCGCTCGGATTTCCGAACAGCTGCCTGAAAATCCGTGCAGCAGTAACACGCCGGCGTCTGCTCCCGACAGTTCGAAAGGTTCGGCTCCGGGCATGTATGCACTCATGCTTGACTTGTGTGTGCTTGCGCGCCTTTACACCTTTATGCTCTACAGCTATAATGGGACGTATGCGTGAAACGTCGCGGCCACAAGGTACAGCCGACGCTCGTTCGGCTTTGAATGAGAATCAGCCGAACCTCGTCGTCATTCGCGAGCATCGCGCGGTTTTTGAATTCGCTCGCACGCTCTCAACTATTTTCAATCCCTTCCTATGCGCGACCGCGCTGTTTGTCATCATGGCTCACGCCTATTCGTCGTCGACACTGCATTTCTGGGAACTCTCGCTTACGGGTTTATTCTTCTACGCCCTTGCGCCGGTTCTCGGCGTTTTCTATTTGTATCTGTCAGGCCGCATCTCAGATTTTGATATGTCCGATCGCTTCGAACGCAGCCGCGCGTTTCTCACGTTCGTCGTCGTCGATTTGGCGGCGGCGATCGTCCTGACGCTTGCACATGCCGCGGTCCAAATCGTCGCCGTTGCGTGGGGCTACTTTTTTGCAACCGCAATCATCATGATCATCACGCGCTGGTGGAAGATCAGCACCCATGCATTCGGAATTACCGGACCGTTCGCGGCGATGTTCTTGCTCTTTGGGCTCGCGCCGCTGCCCTATCTTATCGTCGTGCCGCTCGTATGGTGGGCACGCGTCTACTTGCGCGCTCATACGATAGCGCAGGTGCTCGCCGGCGCGACGCTTGCAGTTGCGTCAACGCTTGCCGTGTTTCGCCTCTTCCATTTAATCTAGAAAATTAACGTGGCGCGTGGTCTGCGCTCGAACGCCGGCGAGCTCAAAAGCTCGCTGCGCGAACTCGGCCGCGTTCCCAGACACCTCGAAGGTCAGCGACCCCGAAGCCGCAGGGGATTCCCCGATCAGTTTGGCCGCATCTTCCGCGCACGCAATTGCCGGGTCAATCAGTGCGACGTCCGCACCGAGCGAGCGCTCGAACCACTGATGCAAGTGCGGAAAGTGCGTGCACCCAAGAATGACTGCATCGCAGGCCGCCGCGCGAAACGGCTGACAGTACTCGTCAACCGCCGCCTTCGCGTCATCGCTCGCCCACTTCCCCGATTCCACGAGCGGCACGAGCTTGGGGGCGCCGACCGACGTAATGCTCAGCGATGAGTTCATTTCTTTGAGCCTTCGTTCGAAGATGCCGCTGTCAATCGTCGCAGCAGTTGCAATCACGCCGATGCGACCACTCGCGCTGCGCGGAATGGCCGCGCGCGTGCCTGATGCGACCACACCCAACATCGGGATGCCGTCGGGTTTCCAAGCGATAGCCTCAAACGCTGCGCAGGTCGTACCCGAAGCTACAATGATAAGGCCCGGCTCCGCGAGACGCAGCCGCTCGATGATTTGCTGACCAAAAGCGGCAACCTCGCGGAGCGTGCGGTCACCGTATGGAACGCGCGCCGTGTCCGCGAAATACACAACGTCGACATCGTGAAGCGCCTGCCGCAACGCCGTAAGAACGCTCAGGCCGCCAAGGCCCGAGTCGAGCATAGCAACAGATCGAGCGAGCGCTGTCATGGCCGTGGCGGGCCGCCCGTGTAATCCTTCACTCCCTGCGCAATGCCGGCCGCGAGCCGGTCGATAAAGCCCGCTTGCGCGAGCAGCGCCGCGTCGTGCGGATTGCTCAGATAGGCGTTTTCAACAAGCACTGCGGACATGACCGTATGATGGATCACGTAAAAGTTCTCGCGCTTGATGCCGGCATCACCCGCACCTGACGCGCGGGTCGTCGCGTTCTGAATGGTCTGCGCGAGGACGCGATCCGACGAGCGCCAGAAATACGTCGTCAGCCCATTTGGTGTGCTCGAAAATGACGAATTGACGTGCACGCTGATGAAGAGCCGGGCGCCTGACGCGTTGGCAACGTCGCAGCGCGCCTGCAATTCCTGATCGTCGTTGCCGGTCGGGTCACCGACTTCGTAGTCGCCGTCGCGTGTGAGGACGACGCGCCATCCCGCCCGCTCCAAGTCGGCTTTTAAGCGCTGCGAGATCGCAAGCGTCAAGTGGCTTTCGATCAACCCATACTGCTGATTCATCGCACCCGGATCGTTCCCGCCATGTCCGGGATCAATGACGATGAGATTGGGACGCAATGGTCCGGGTGTTACCGCGACCCGTGGCTGCGGTGATGCCACGACGCCTTGCAGCGAGCCAATACCGCTCGAGGCAGCGCCGGCCGGCGGCGGGTTTGCGCGAATCTCGATGCCGAGCTGGT
>DASZFB010000270.1:0-7296 GCA_035940275.1 Candidatus Eremiobacteraceae bacterium
TCGATGAGCAGTCCTAAGAACCCAATGGTGAGAAGCAGCCCCGACACAAGCGGATCGGCAACAAATTGCGCGATGCGCTCACCCATCGTCGTGGTGGCGACGCGCAGGCGAGGCTGATGGATGCCGGCTTGCGCGAGCGCACCGATTTCGGTGTCTGCGATGCCGTCGATAAAGTGATTTTTTAAGGCAACGGCGGGTGAGAGCGAAAGGATTTGGCCCTTGCGTTTGAGCCCGGGTATGACAACGTCAGGATCGGTCATTGCGGCGGCGATCGTCGGGTTCCGATGATGCTGTTCTGCCAGCGCGACAAATTCGGCATGAATAGCGGAGATTGTTTTCGGCGTGGTGGGAATTGGTTCGGCCGCGCCGATGCTCGAGCCAGGCGCCATGTAGATCTTATCGCAGGCAAGCGAAATGAGCGCACCCGCAGACCAAGCCCTTTCCTTTATATACGCAATCGTCGGGATGCCTGAAGACTGCAGCGCGTCACGAATATCGTTGGCGTCGTCGACCACGCCGCCGTTTGTTTTTAACACGACGAGGATCGCGCTCGCTCCATCGGTCTGCGCCTGCTCGACGAGCCGCTGCACGCGATGCGCCATACCCGCGTCAATCGTGTTGTCGATGTCGATGACTTGAACGAAGGGGCTCGACGGCGCGGCGGCTGTGGAAATGTGCCCGACTATCGCCGTAAGGCCTGCGCCTATCATGAGCGCAAAGAGCACGATCCGAAGTTTCACGTCGTCTTCTTTTCAAGAGCGGCACGCACTGCTTCCTGGATAGCCTTCCCGCTGGCGTCGTCTTTGAGGGCAGCCATTGCCGCCTTCATCGCTGCACCGAACTGCGGGTTGGGCCCCAAGGGCGCAAGGGCGTCGGCTACGGCCTTCGCCAAGGTGTTCGCGTCCATCTCCGCCGGCAAATACTGCTTGAGGATTTCACGTTCGCGGGTTTCCTTGGCGACCAAGTCCTCGCGTTTGCCGCGTTTGAACTCGGTGATGGAGTCCTCGCGCTGCTTGACCTGTTTTTTCATGACGTCAAGCTGGTCTTCTTCACTGAGCGGCGCGTTGCGCTCGATCCGGCGATAGTTTAGGGCAGAAATAGCCATACGGAGCGTCGATAGACGCTCCGTGTCGCGGCTTTTCATAGCGGCTTTGAGGTCAGTGCTCAGCCGCTCGAATATGTCCAGAGTTATGAACGGCGCTTGCGCGCGGCGGCAGACTTCTTCTTGCGGCGTACGCTCGGCTTCTCATAGTGCTCGTGGCGGCGGGCCTCGGCGAGGACGCCCGACTTCTGGCACATTTTCTTAAAACGCTTTAGGGCGCTTTCGATCGACTCGTTGGCCCCAACTCGCGTTTCCATTGTCTGAGACACCTCCTTAAGCCCCATGACGGCTGACGTCGTCAGCCGCGGCATTATTCAAATTTTTCCGTCCGCACCTAGATTCTCCAAGCCCCCTATGCTGCCCCGCAGCGAGGGCTCGGTGGAGAGCAAGTCCGCCGGTACATAAACGGACCTAAAGGTCCGTTGCTTCAAAGGTCCGTTGCTTCAAGGGTCCGTTGCTTCAAAGGTCCGAGGCTAGGTGGCTACCCAGGTGGCCAGGCGAAGTGCCGTCCCGAAAGCAGATGGAGATGGAGGTGGTAGACCGTTTGTCCCGCAGACGAACCGTTGTTGATGACGATCCTGCACCCCGCATCCGGACCGAGCCCTTCGCGCGCGAGCTTCCCGGCTACCGCGAGCATCCGTCCCAGGAGCGCCTCGTCCTTTTCAGACGAGGTCTCAAGCAGCGTGCGGTGATGTTTCTTGGGCACCACGAGAATATGCGTCGGCGCTATCGGGCGAATGTCGGAAAACGCGACGACGTCCTCGTCCTCGTAGAGCAGCGGCGCGCCTGCCTTCCCGGACGCGATATCGCAAAATATGCAGGCCTCAGCCATCAATTATTTCCGGATGCGATCGACATCGATTGAAATGGTTCCGAGTTGTCGGGGTTGGGAATGTAGCCGAACACCGAACGCTTGAAAACGATCGGCGGAGCGGTGTGCACGAGCGGCACGGTGGGAGCCTGATCGTGGACAACCTGCAACGCTTCCAAATAGTACTTCGCGCGTTCCGACCTGTTGACCGTCCCTTGCGCCAGCATCATCAGCCTGTGAAAGTTCTCGTCCTTCCAGAAGCAGACGTTTTGCGCGCCTGGCGGAATGGCGCTGTCCTTGTCAAGCAATGCATAGAGAAAATTATCGGGATCGCCGTTGTCGCCCGTCCATCCCGAGAGCGCGAGGCTGTGCTCGCCACGTTCGGTCTTGTCGAGGTACGGGCCCCACTCGAACCCTTGGAGCGTAGCGTTGATGCCGACCGCACGAAGATCGGCCTGTATGGCTTCTGCCACACGTTGTGGTTCAGCCACGTACGGGCGTGGTAACGTCATGTACCACAACGTCGTGTTGAAACCGTGCGGGAATCCAGCTCGGGCGAGTAGCCTTCGAGCGTCTGCGGGATTGAAATCGTACATCGTCTTGCTGGGATGCGGCCACACTGCGAGCGGCAAGAAGTCTACTGCAACCTTGGCAGACGGATCGAAGAAGTTCTTCACGATCGCGTTTGCGTCGATCGCTTCGTTGACCGCCCGGCGGACGAGCACGTTATCAAACGGCGGCTTTTGCACGTTGATCGCCAGATACAGCAGATTGTTCGGCGGCTGGTGGTACACGGAAAGATTGTGGTCAGTTTCGAGCGCTCCCATGTCGTCCGGGCGCGGATATTCCCAACCATCGAGATCGCCTTTTTGCAATGCGAGCATGCTGGTCGCCGCGTCCGGGATATCGCGGAGAATCACCGTTTGGATCTTGGGCTTCGCACCCCAGTAACCGGGATACGCCGTGAGGGTAATGTGGTCGTCCTTCTGCCATTCGGTCACCTGGTATGGTCCCGTTCCGATGGGCTGGCGGAAATAATCTTCACCCGCCTTTTTCATTGCGGTGGGCGACGCAATGCCAAAGGCAGGCATTGCGAGATTCACGAGCATCGGCGCAACGATTCTCGAGAGATCGAACTCGACCTGATCGGGTGCGATGACCTTGACGTCTGTAATCGCTCCGGGAAATCCACCGAATTGACTCTCGTAATACGAGTACTCGAGGTTGCCTTGCAAGAGTTTATGCCATGGGTTGTCCTTCAAACGCCAGCGGTCGAAGTTGAATTTCACCGCGTCAGCGTTGAATGGACTTCCATCTTGGAACGTCACGTGGTGACGCAGGTGAAATCTCCAGGTCAATCCGTCGGGGCTCACACTCCATGACGTTGCGAGGCATGGCGCGATATCGAAACTGCCTAGCTGGTACTGCGTGAGGCCCTCCATGGTAACGCGCGCCACGTTCAGCGAGTTTCCATCGGTGACGATCGCCGGGTCGAGACGCACGGCGTCCTTATTGCGGCCAAAGACGAGCGTATTTGGACCGCCTGCTGTCGCGCCGCCACTGGCACTTGCGCCTTTGCTTGCACAGCCGGTCAGACCGAGTGAAAATACTACCACTGCGGCGACCGCAGCGATCAGGGGAAGGGGCGCCTGCTTCAAGTTGGATTACCTCATTTGCCCGCAATCAAGAACGTCCAGGTGTAATCGAGGCCGTTACCTGCAATATCGGTTCCTTTGACCTCGACTTCCACTGTCTGAGAGCGCAGCTCTGAGGGGGGATAGTAGGAAATGAAGGTCCCAGTCCGCGTGGTCCGGGACGTGACGTCTCGTCCATTAAGGCTCATCTGCAAGGTGGCGGGATCCATCCCTTTGTTGCCCACCGTGAGAAAGGCCGCAAAGATATTCGGACGCGACGTGTTGACGCTCGTGCCCGCGAGAGGCGCGGCATCCTTCACACTGGGCGGCGTCGTGATGATGTTCAGCGGATTGCGCGCTTCCGCCACCGCAGTTTCTCCGCTGCGCGACAACCGAATGAGGATCGGCGCATCGATAAGATTGGTGCCGACCGTCACGCCATACTGGCCTTCATAGTGGCCTGGTCTCGTCTCGCGCATCATGTTGTCAATGATGATGTTGCTCAAATCGAACGATGCGCTGGCACCCGGCGTACCTTCGGCGGCGACACTAAGAACTTGTCCAGCGCGAAACGCACCGGCTGCGTTGTCCCTCACGCTTTTGATTTGCGCGGCACCGCCCGTGCCTTGAGTCCCTGGAGCCGGCGTGGATACCGCGGACGCTGCGAGCCCTCCCGGTCGTAGCGCGACGACATCGCGCACTTTGCCGGAAACAGGATCGGCCCGCACGCTCACTTTGTCGCCGGGGCGAAGTGACGCAAACGTCGCGTCTATACCACCCAAGGTAACGGCGACGAGCGTGGGGTCTGCAGAGATCACGCGGCCATTCTCGAGCACCATGCTTTGATCGGCGACTGCGGCTATCGTTCCATTGATACTAGCGAAAATGTCGGCCATGGCGATGAGATGTCCGCTCGCATCCAGCGTGACAATGAGAGCGTCGCCTGGGCGCACTTGCGAGAGAACGCCGTTGCCCGTGACTGCTCCATGCACGTCGCGAAAAGCGATGACGGTGCCGGTGGGGACGCTGAGCGTGTAGTTGGTTCCTCCGCTCTGCACGAGCAAGCTTGGTGAGGTTTCGTTTGCGGCGACCGAGAGGACGGTTCCCGACAGGGTCCTTCCCGACGCGAGAGGTGGCAGCGTCGGACGCCCGGACGGCGGCCTGTGCAGTGCGGCCGACACGTTGACCGTATGTGTCTGTGGATCGTAAAGGACGCTCGCGTCAAAAGCTTGCGCGATCGCACGCAATGGCAAGACGACGCGCTTCCCGCTCAGATGCGCAGGAGCCGAAAGCAACACGCGCTGTCCATTGATGGTTGCCCAGGGATCGTCGAAGTGCAAAATCACTTGTCGCAGCAGCGTGGTGATCGTGACGGTTTTCGCCTGCGCGTTCGTCGTGACGTCGGCACCAAGTATCTGCGCGACCGGCCGCAAAGCCACGTAGACTTTGTCGCCTTCGATCTCAAGCGCAGTCGCCGCCAGGCGCTTGCCGTTGACGACGACTGAAATCGCCATCGGCTGGTTTACCGCGCCGGCCTGTGTTATGGAGAATATAAGCGCGAGAGCGACAAACGTTAGGATCGCGCGCACAGCGTGAATCACGCTTTCAACACCTCACGATAAACCTGTGCCGTCGCGCGCGCCGTTGCGTCCCACGTGAACGTGGCGACACGTTTGCGTCCGGCTGCACGTAACCGGCTTACTTCCGCAGTATCGGTCAGCATTACGTCCATAACGGTCGCCAACTTCGCGGCGTCTGTGGGCGGAAAACTCGCGACTGCATCGCCGCCGACTTCGAGCAATGCGGGCGTTTGGGCGACAATTGCAGGGGTGCCGCTTGCCATGGCCTCGAGCACCGACAACCCGAAGCCTTCGTATAACGAAGGCTGAATGCTCGCGACGCTACCGGCATACAGCGTGATGAGATCGTTGAAATTAACATGGCCTGTCATGTAAAGTTTGCCGTTTGACTTGTCCGCCCATTGTGCATCTGTACGTCGATCCGATGGTTCTAGAGGCCCTTCTTCAGTCACCACGAGATCGCATGGTTGCTTCACGAAATCGTGCCACGCCGCGTAGAGCACGTGGAGGTTCTTGTGCGGCCGGTGATTGCCCGCGTACAAGAAGTATGGACGCTCGATTCCAAAGCGGCCGCGGACTCGAGCGGCGCGCTCGGCGCGTGCACTGTCGTCAAGCGTAAATTTTTCCGAAACACCCAGTGGGATGACGCGCGTGCGTTCGGGGGCAACCCTAAGAAAGTCGTGCAGATCCGAGACCGTGGCGGCGGCGTCGGTGATAACAGCACGTGCAGACCGTGCGACAGGGCCCGCGACGTACCGGTAATAGAGTGGAACCTTCCACGAGAAGTAGGCTGGGAAACGCAAGTGAATGAGATCGTGAATCGTATAGACATGTGCCGCCCGCGAAAAGCGCGGTGCATACACGCTCATGTAGTGGATAAGGTCTGGGCGCTGCATATTGAGTTGGCGCGGAAAGAGCAGTTGCTCGCCGAGTGCACCATTTGTGGCGGCGAACTCCGTCACCGTAACGAGGTTCGTGTTGGACGAATCGTGCGGCAGCGCTGCGTTGCTGTAGACGACGAATTCCAAATCGGGAGCCTGAAGCGGCAATCGCGCAACAAGCTCACGGACGTACGCCTTCATGCCGATCGACATCTGACGCGTGAGGCGGGCGTCGAGTGCGATGAGCGGCACGCTAAGGCGTCGCTTGCGGCGATGAGCGGCGCGTGCGTCTCCAACTCTTTGTTGCGACAACAGCGGGATAGAGCGCGCTGCCGACGCACACGTATGCGCCACGCCAGCCTTCAAGAACTCCCCCGCGCCCCACGAGGTACCAGCCTGCGCGTAGCGGCACGATGAGCCAGGCAGTGATGACTCGGCCGAAGCCAAATCGCACACCTGCGGCCTCAAGACTCGTGTACAACGCGAACTTGCGACCGTAGTCTTCGACACTTTCGTACGAGAAATGATCGACTGGCGCGCGCAATTCGACGCAAAGGCCCTGTACCTGCCACGCCTCGTGGACGGAACTGTCGTACGATCCGCGCGATGTGATCGTCGCTTGTCCGGTTCGAAACAGCCTCACGAGCCTGTCCGGCCACCAGCCCGCGCTACGGATCCAGCGTCCGCAAAAATGATTGCGTCGCGGCACGGAATAGCCGGCAACCTCGTTGGGCGGCTGAAGGTCTTCCAACTCTTGCGCCAGTGCGGGTGTGAGCCGCTCGTCCGCGTCTAGCATGAACGTCCACGGTGTGTGGACTTCTGCCGCGGCATCTTCGCGTGCTCGCGCGTAACCTGCCCAGGCTGCCTGAACGACGGTAGCGCCGAAGGAGCGAGCAAACTCCACGGTTTCATCGTCTGAAATAGAGTCGTACACAAGGATAGGCACATTCGGCGGCAGCGACCGCAAACAGGCCGCGATATTCGCGGCCTCGTTTCTCGTGATAACGACGAAGGTGATATCGGCGCTGTTCACGCCGAGTTCTCGTGATTAACTATGCGCTGCGCTCGCGCGTGAGCTCGTGACCTGACTCGCGGGCGTGCGCGTACGCGACACAGGCCTCAATAAAGCCGGCGTAGAGCGGCGATGGTCGCGTCGGCCGTGACTTGAATTCGGGGTGGGCCTGCGTGCCGAGGAACCACGGGTGTGAGGGCAATTCAATGATCTCAACCAAGTCGGCCGCACGGTAGTGACCGGAAAAGACCATGCCCTTGCGCTCGAACGCTTCCT
>DASZFB010000271.1:0-7841 GCA_035940275.1 Candidatus Eremiobacteraceae bacterium
CACAAAATGCCGCTACACTCGAAAATAGAGGTTTCATTTCAGTGTGTCAAGTATATAATGTTGGCTATACTTGACATTTAGTCGATGATACGCTACACTCTGCGCAGTAACAATTACGTTTTCGGAGGTGTCAGCGGTGACCAGGGCAGCCAAGGCCTATGTAATCGAGTTCGGATCATCGATGCTCGCGTATAGCATCGTTCTTCCTCTCTCCCTCACGTACATTACGCATCATCAGGATTCGCCGGCGAGGTATGTCATCGCCCTCGCGCCCGTCGTGCCGATGCTGTTTGCGTTAGCAGCCCTATTGCGCTTCTTGGGTCGCGTTGATGAGATGCAGCGCCGCATTCAACTTGATGCTTTCGCTGTCGCAGCCGGCGCAACCGGGCTGTGCACGTTTGCATACGCGATGCTCGAGAATGTGGGTGCTCCGCGCATCGGCTTCGAGTGGATTCTTCCTTTTATCATCGTTGTGTGGGGGCTCACCGGAGCCGTCGCGACCTGGAGATACAACCGATGAAGAATCGGCTGCGCGTGTTGCGTGCAGAACGGGAATGGTCCCAGGCCGATCTTGCAGATCGCATCGGCGTCTCACGGCAAACCGCGCACGCGATGGAAACGGGCAAGTATGCGCCGAGCCTGCCGCTCGCATTCAAAGTTGCCAAAGCGTTTGGTATGACAATTGAAGAGATCTTTCAGTTCGAAGAGGAGAGCTAAGCATGCGTTTACCCCATAATGTCACGTCAACGATCGTCATCGTCTTGATCGCCATTGCAGCCCAAGGTGCCGGAGATAAACGGCAAGTCGGGCAGGACCGCCCAGTGCCGTCTGCGACGATGCAGGCAGGTGTGCTGCACCTTGAAAAATTTGGATCCGGCGAGCCCGCGCTCGTGTTTATTCCCGGATTGGCAAGCGGCACGTGGGTATGGGATGCAGCAATTCGCCAATTCTCCGCGACCAACACGATTTACGCCGTAACGCTCCCGGGTTTTGACGGCACCACACCGACCTCGGCGCCGGTTCTCGACAAAGTCGATGCGTCTCTTGCGCAGCTGATCGAGAGCGAACACCTCGTGCGGCCGGTGCTCGTCGGCCATAGCATCGGCGGGTTCATTGCGATTCGATTCGCCGAGGAGCACCCTGAAAAACTTCGGGGAATCGTAACGGTCGACGGCCTTCCGGTGCTTCCGCCCCTGTCGCAAATGACAGCTGACGAGCGCGCAGCCGCTGCGCGTAGGACAAGCGCCGGATTGCGCACCGCGACGCCCGAGCAGTTCGCCAAGCAGCAGCAAGCGGTTATTCCAACAATGGTGACGGACCCCGCGCAGGCTTCTCACATCGCGAGCCTGACCTCGAGGAGTAACCCTGCCGCAACTGCGGACTATGTTGAGGAAATGATGGATGCCGATCTGCGGCCCTCGCTTGCCAAGGACAGTGTTCCAACGCTTGTGCTTGCGCCGGTTCCGTCAAAGCCCAGCCCGGGGTATCCGCCGTTCATGCAAAATATGACGCCGCAAGAGTTGTCGGCGACACTCATGCAGTTCTATCAAGGACTCTTGGTTGGAGCGCCGCACGCAAGCGTTGCGCCCATCGCCAACTCATTGCACTTTGCGATGATCGATCAATCGCAAGCGGTCAACGACGCAATCGCAACATTCCTCAAGAGCGTTAAATAGCGGCTAACCGGCGAAACGGGGAAGCATGTCCAGACGCGGATAAACTGTATTGCGGCCACCTTGCTTGGCTCGATACAGCGCCGCGTCGGCTGCCTTGAGGAGCATCTGCATCTGCGTTCCCGCTTCGGGGAACGAAGCAACGCCAAGGCTGGCGGTGACTTGAACGTCACCGTCCTTCACCGACCACTCGGCTTCAGCAATATTGGCTACCATGCGCTCGGCGAGCATCACGGCATCGCTGAGTTGCGTTTCGGGTAACAGCACAATAAACTCATCGCCACCGTAGCGCGCGACGATATCGGAGATTCTCACCGATGTCGTCAGCACTTTTCCAAACTGCCGCAGGACCTGGTCACCAAACTCACGCCCGTAGCGCTCGTTGATATCGTGCAGGCTGTCCACATCCACCATGACCACCGACAGCGCTCGCTTGCGACGACGAGCTTCCGACAATCGCTTGCGCAACACATCCTGGGTGAAACGGTAATTGTACAAGCCTGTCAGCGGATCGGTGATCGCCATGCGCGAGCTCTCCTCGAGCATGCGAGCATGACGTAGCGCAACCGCAAGTTCGTCCGTGACGGCGTGGAAAATGCTCTGATCCTCAACCGAGAAGCGCCGGTCGTCAAATGCAACAACTTGAATCGCGCCGATGATGTCGTCGCCGATCGTCAGTGGCTTCGTGAGGACCGATGAAACATCGGCGGTGGAGCGGTTCGCGAGATACGGATGCTCCAAATGCAGATTGCCGGCGTCGGACGTGAGCATCGTCTGGCGATACGCGATGGCACTCGAGAGGAGCCCCTCTTCACCTGTCGGACCTGATGTCACGTCAACAGACTCTTCGCCCTCGACTTCAAACCCCCGTTGGGCAACGTTGTGGAGCCTGGAATCACTCGCGTCGTAGAGGTACAACCGACCGACATCGAGGCGCATGACTTCGAGCAACTTCTCAAGGCCTTTGGAACAAATATCCCCCAAGCCGACTTCGCGACTGAGCGATCGAACGACGTCGCGCATTACCACGAGACCTCGGTTTTGACGCGACAGCTGCTCGAGTTGTTTCTTTTGCTCGGAGATATCCTTACTGAAGGCCACGAGACCGACGATGTTGCCGTCCTGATCCTTCGCGGGCGACGCAGAGAGCAGCACTTCCATCTGGCCGCCGTCACGATTTCGGCACTGCACTTCGAAGACGTGAACCTGCTCGCCCCGGCCGACGCGAGAGAGCATCTCGCGGATGTCGTCGCGTCGGTCCGGCGGGATGATGGGCAATTCATGGAAGAATCGACCAACAGCGTCATCGCGCGCGATGCCGAAGATGCGTTCGGCGCCTTTGTTCCACGAGACGACGGTACCGCGCAAGTCGAACTGTACGATAGCATCGTTGGATTCTTCCAGAATGCGGTCGAGAAAGTTGCGCGCGGACTTTGCTTGTTCGAACCGTCGCGCTGCGTCAATGGCTGCGCCGCCTTGCGAACCCAGTTGGCGAACGATTTCTTCTTCAGACTCGAGCGCGGGAAGGCGCTCCGCATAAAAAAGCGCGATGGCGCCGATCGACTTCCCGCCGACAATCAGTGGAAAAGCGCTGACCGCGTTAAAACCGTGCTCGCGCGCGAGCTGTTCCCAGCCCAGACGTATCCACGAGCTGTCTGTGATGACATTCGCAAGCTCGGCGTAACGCAACTCTCGCATTGCTTGCACCGGAGGATACGTGGCAAAGGCCGGATCGGTGACATTAACTGCAAGTTTTGCAGACAACTCGGCAGGTGCGTTCCAGCCGCCCGCCACCTGCATTCCGTGCCCGTCGCTGACATAGGCGATCGCAAACGAGGCACCCAGTGCCTCCACGCCTGCACGCGCAATGCTGCGCACGACTTCGGCCTCTTCGAGCCCGCGCGAAATGCCACTAGCCGCCGACACGGCAAGAGCGCGATCTCGGGCGAGCAGGCGCAATCCGTCCGCGTCAAGGGCGTTGAGCAACGCTGTCTGCGCGTGCGGCATGTACGTGCGAATTTTTTGGATCGACGTGTCGTCAAAGGCATCGATGTCGTGCGCGTAGAGCTCGATGACGATCGTCGCACGCGTATCAGCGATCAGTGGCACGGCAAGCACGGAACGAAGGCGGTGTGTTTGTGCGATATCCACCCATGGTGCGAAGGTGCGATCGGCGTGCGTGTCCTTCACGTACGATATGTCGAAGCTGCGCGTCGCTCGACCGAGAGGCCCCTGCCCGATCGGCATATTCGCGTCGGCATTGGCGATAAAATTTCGCGAAAATCCTACTGAAGTCGCCGGCCCGAAGCTTGCATGCGGAACGAACCGGTTGCCCTGCAAACGCCACGCGATTGCCAGGGGCGCTCCGGAGACTTTCTTCAAATACTCGCCCGCTTTTTCGATGACCGCGCGCTCGCTAAGCTCTGTATTGAGCGTTATAATCTCGTCCAACACTCCCGCGGTTTGACCTTGTTGCGTCAGCGCGATGAGTCGCTGCTCGCGCTGCGCAAGATCCTGCGCGACGATCGAACCGAAGCTCATAAGCGAGTCCATGTGGCGAGCGGCGAACGCCGTCTCACGCATAGCGTACATGACGAACGCGCCGATTGTGCCGGAGTCACCGATGAGCGGCAGCGCTGCCGTGGCTGAAAATGATGCCGCTTGAGGGTGCGTGCTCAACACGTCGGAACCTTCGGGTTCGGTAGCGGTCCGCTGCACAGTCCATGTCGCACTGAGGATCGCCGATGAGATCAGGTTGTCCGTTGAGAGCGGCACGCGACGCGCATTCACGCTGGCCGCGAAATCGGCGTCGTCCTCCGCCTGCGCTGCGATGCCGACCGTACCGTCGGCAGGCGTGAGAATTACCGCGATAACTCCGACATCGAGAATCGATGCGATGCCCTCGACCGCGGTCTGGAGCGCGGTTCGCGTATCGGCAGCACGAACGCATAGCGCGCCGAGTTTCAGCAGGCGTGCCTCGAGCTCCGATCGATCGTCGCCCGGTCCATTGCCGGGAATCACTCGCATGTCGTGCTGTGCCTCAGCTCACCGTCGAGGTGTCGCGCGAGGGTTGCAAGAACTCTCGCCGCGATGACTACCCCTGCCGCCGTTTCGCAGTTTGCGGATCTTGTCGCCACATCCGACGTTGAAGCTCGCGAGCTTCCATTAGATCGGGCGTGCCTGCTCATCTCCGCAGTCTATGACTCGAGCGTCGACGTCGGTAAGCACCTCTCGCGTCTGGATGATTTCGCCGAAAACGCCCGAGCTACCGCTGCTGCGGCGGATTCATATGCTATGACCGGCTCAATCCTCCGTACGCTCTTCGGCGAAGGCGGGTTTCGTGGCAACGACCGCGCGTACGATGAACCGGCAAATAGCCTTCTGGCATCAGTGATCGAGCGCCGAATCGGCATTCCAATCACCTTGTCGATCGTTCTCATGGAAGTGAGCCGACGCTTAGGTCTTCCGTTGGAGGGCGTAGGGCTTCCTGGTCACTTCGTCGTCAGGTTTCCAGACCCAACGAGCAGGCTATATATTGACCCATTTCGTTCCGGCGCAGTCTTGGACGTGGCCGGGTGCGTCGAACTTGTGGAGCGCATCTATCACGGCCGTCTCACGTGGCGCGATGATTTTTTGGCGCCGCTAACCAGCCGAGCGATTGTCAAACGGGTGCTGCTCAATCTCAAGAACTCGCTCAGTCAAGCGAAGGATTACGCGGCCGCGCTGACTGCGATTCAACTTCGCATGACCGTGGATCCCCACGATGCGACGGAACTCCGTGACCGCGGCATTCTCTTCGCGCGGTTGCGCCGCTACGACCGGGCAATCGACGATCTCGAAGCATACTTGCAACGTTCGCCCGACGCCGGCGACAGCGAGCATATCCGCAATACCGTGCAGTACTTGCGTCAGGAGCGCAACCTCTAATTCGAATGAACGAGTTTCAACGCCGCCGCCATCACTTCGCCACACAAATGGGAGAGGCAGTCGCCATCTTCCCGAGTGCACCCGAGGTGGTGCGCTCGAACGACACAGGATACAGCTATCGCCAAAATAGCGACTTCTACTACCTGACCGGATTTGAAGAACCCGATAGCGTTCTGATTCTGGCACCGCAACACCCTGACGTGAAGTCGGCCTTGTTCGTGCGGGTCAAAGACAAGGCCAAGGAAACCTGGAGCGGACGGCGCGCCGGCGTTGAGGGTGCAAAAGCGCTGACCGGGGTCGACGCGACCTATCCAATCTCGGAATTCGAGGAACGCCTGGGCGGTTTCTTGGACAGCGCGGACAGATTGCTATATTCGTTTGGCACCGATCGCGAACTCGACGAGAATATAATGGAGCGTCTGCGCGAGTATCCCATGTCGCGACAGCGTTCCGGCAAGGGCCCCGTTTCGGTCGTCGAACCCTCATCGATTTTGCATGAGTTGCGCCTTTTCAAATCGCCAGCGGACATCGCGGGTATGCGGCGCGCCGTCAAGATAACGGGCGACGGTCACATCGCTGCTATGCGCCATGCTCGGCCCGGCATGCACGAATATGAAGTCGAAGCCATCGTCGAGTATGTTTTTGCGCGCGAGGGGGCGCAGTCGCCGGCATATACCACGATCGTCACCAGCGGCAAGAATCTGGGCATCGTCCACTACGACAGCAATCGCGATCTCATCCCAAACGGCTCGCTTGTGCTCGTTGACGCCGGAGCCGAGGTCGACTACTACTGTGGTGACCTCACCCGCACGTGGCCGATATCGGCTAAATTTAGCCCCGAGCAACGCGAGGTGTATGAAATCGTGCTGGCTGCGAACGTGCGCGCGCTCGAGCTGTGCAAGCCGGGAAAGAAATTTAACACTGACGTGAACGATGCCGCAGCACGAGTGCTCGTCGAGGGCCTCGTGCACCTTGGCATACTTGCTGGCAGCGTTGACGAGCATCTTGAGAAACAAACGCACAAGCGCTTCACGCTTCATCGCGTCGGACACTGGCTTGGCATGGATACACATGACGTAGGTTCTTATCGAGCCGAGGGCGACTGGCGCCCGCTCAAGCCGGGAATGGTCGTGACGATCGAGCCTGGTTTGTATCTCCCAGACGAGCCCGATGTGCCGGAGCGCTTCCGCAACATTTCGGTGCGCGTCGAGGACGACGTGCTCATTACCGCCGGTGATCCGGACGTGTTGTCCGCAGCGGTGCCCAAGAGCGTGCACGCTATCGAACAAGTGATGGCCGAAGGACGAGCGACAGGACAAGCTCTGATCGCATGACCGCGTCCCGTCTCGAACGGGTCTACGACCAGGTCGTCGCCTGGCGGCGCGAGATTCACGCTCATCCCGAACTTGGGTTTGAAGAGCACAAGACGAGCGAGCTTGTCGAGCGCGAACTGCGACGCGCCGGTATCGCAACGCAACGCGTCGCAAAAACGGGCATCGTCGGTTTGCTGGAAGGTGCAACTGCGGGAAAAACACTCGCGCTGCGCGCCGATATGGATGCGCTGCCGCTCCAAGAGCGCAGCGGTGAGCCGTTTGCTTCCGTAATTCCCAATGTCATGCACGCCTGCGGTCACGACGCGCACACGGCTATGCTACTTGGAGCGGCTGTCGCGCTAGCGTCAGAGCGGGAGCAGATCTCGGGTAATATCAAATTCTTTTTCCAGCCGGCCGAGGAAGGCCCGGACCGGGGCGGAGCAAGGCCGATGATCGACGCAGGCGTGCTCGAAAATCCACACGTTGATGCCGCGGTCATGATTCACGTATTGCCACTACTCCAAGCCGGCGTGATAGGTTGGAGATCGGGCGCCATGACCGCCTCGAGCGATGATTTTCGTGTAACGATCACAGGCCGGGGAGGCCATGCTGCGGCGCCGCACTTGGGCGTCGACGTAATCCCTGTCATCGCGGAAATCGTAAGCGCGCTACAGCGAGTGACGAGCCGAGAGATTGACCCGCTTGAAAGTCTTGTCCTGGGAATCGGCACGATCAAGGGTGGCTACCGCGCAAACATCATCGCGGATCACGCACAAATCGAGGGCACGATTCGATGCTTCAATGAGACGTTGCGCGCCACGATACCAAAGCGCATCGAGCGTATCGTCAAAGGCATAAGCGAGGCTCACGCCGCGCACTACACAGTTGAATTCGCCTCTGGCTACCCTGCGGTCGTGAATGACGCTCG
>DASZFB010000272.1:0-3870 GCA_035940275.1 Candidatus Eremiobacteraceae bacterium
GCTGTATACTGGAGGCGCAGCGCAAGCTGCGATCGGCCAAGCCGCCGCCAACCTTGCGGCGACGCAAAGCCAGCTCGCGGGTCTACGCGCCACCGTCATTCAAGACACGACGCGGGCGTACTTTACGCTGATCGAAACACGACAATCGGCGCAAGTTGCTGACCAAGCCGTCATTGTAGCTGCGCAGGACCTCAAGACGGCCAACGAACTCTTTACGGCGGGAACCGCCGCAAAGGTCGACGTCTTGCGCTCTGATGTCACCTTCGCAGATGCTCGCGTGAATCAGATTCGATCGCACAACAATGCTTTGCTTGCGAATGCCCGGCTTGCAAACGAGCTAAACGTCAACCTTGCATCAGTCATCAATCCAACCGAGACACTCGAAACTCAGGCGCCATCCTACACCCTCGATTCGCTGTTGGGCTCAGCGCAGACGCGGCCGGAACTTGCCGCGGCCAACGACGCCGTCATCATAGCGGATCAGGCGGTGAGAGGTGCGCGTTCTGCGTATCTTCCTGATGTAAATATCCAAGTGCAAGAAGCATCGTCGTTGCCCAATTTCGTCAACGTGCCTCAACCGCAACTCTCGGAGACGCTTGCAGTGACGTGGCAACTCTTCAGTGGCGGGCTTACCCACGGCAAAGTTTTACAGGCCTCAGCGCAGGTCGACAAGGCCAAGATCAACCTCAAGAGCATCACCAACGACGTCGATCTTGAAGTCCGAGAAGCATACTTCAACTACACCGCAGCCCAGGCACAGGTTGGTGCGGCGCTCGAGGCAACTCAATCCGCGGCTGAGAATTTCCACGTGAACCAGATCCGTTACAAAGCAGGCGTGGGCACGTCGCTTGAGCTTTCGGATGCACTGCTTTCGACGACGCAGGCCCAGAACCAATATATAAGCGCGCTGGCTGATCTACGAGTTTCGCTCGTGGCCCTCCAGCGCGCTGCGGGATTGTTACCGACGACTGGGATCTAGGTCCTGGCCTCTTCCATAAGTCCCTTGCGGGTGAGGTTGATTCGGCCTTGGCTGTCGATCTCTGCCACGCGCACGATCACTTCATCGCCGATCTTGACTTCGTCCTCGACACGCGCGACGCGATGCGGCGCGAGTTGCGAGATGTGGACGAGGCCTTCCTTGCCTGGGAGAATCTGAACGAACGCCCCGAAGTTCATGATGCGTTTTACCACGCCCGTGTAGACTTCACCAACTTCGACGTCACGCGCAATGTCTTCCACCATGCGTTTGGCCTTCTCGCCCGACTCTGCGTCCGGCGAAGAGATGAATACACGGCCATCGTTTTCGATGTCGACTTTCGCACCGGTCTCGGCGACGATCTTGTTGATGACCTTGCCGCCTGGCCCGATGATGTCTTTGATTTTGTCGGGATGAATCTCGAGCACGAACATGCGCGGAGCAAACTTGGACAATCCGCGACGCGGCCCGGCGATCGTTTCTTTGAGCTTGTTAATGATGAACAGTCGTCCGACGAGCGCTTGTTCCATCGCCTGACGCATGGTCTCAAGCGTGATGCCCCGGACTTTGATGTCCATCTGCACCGCGGTGATGCCATCGACCGTTCCCGCAACTTTGAAGTCCATCTCGCCCAGAGCGTCTTCAAGTCCCTGAATGTCTGTGAGAATGCCCGGCCGCCCGTCCTTGAGGATGAGCCCCATGGCGACGCCACCTACGTGTTTGCGTAACGGCACGCCCGCATCCATGAGCGCCATCGTCGATGCGCAGACCGAACCCATCGATGACGATCCATTGCTTTCGAATGTTTCGGACACAAGGCGCAACGTGTATGGGAACTCGTCTGGTGCCGGAAGCATGGGCGTGAGCGCGCGCTCGGCCAGGTTTCCGTGACCAATCTCGCGGCGCCCTGGGCCGCGCATCGGCCGCGTCTCGCCGACCGAAAACGGCGGGAAATTGTAGTGGTGCATGAAGCGTTTAAATGTCTGGGGACCCAAACCGTCGATGCGTTGCTCGTCCGAAAGCGATCCGAGTGTTGCCGCAGTGAAGATCTGTGTCTCGCCGCGCGTGAAAAGCGCCGAACCGTGCGTGCGCGGAACGACGGTCGTTCGCCCGGTGATCGGGCGAATCTCGTCGAGACGCCGCCCGTCGGGTCGTTGGCCCTCAAGCACGACCATCGTGCGCAACTCTTCTTCCTGGCGCGTTTTTACGCACTTCTCGAAGTCTTTGTTGCGCGAGTCTTCGAGGAGCGGTTTGACTTCCGCCTCGAGCCTATGACCGACGACGCGATTGAGCGCTTCCGCACGCGTGATGATATCGAACGCAGCGTTGCGCTCGAGTTTACGAGTGACGCGCATCGCGCGTGCGATGTCAGCGCCGAACGCCTCGTCGACGAACGCTTGCATTGCAGCTGGGGGAAGGAACAGAGGAAATGTTCGTTTCGGTTTGCCCGCTTTTGCGGCGAGCGATTCGATTTCGCCGATGATTCTCTGAATCTGCTTGTGGCCGAAATCGACGGCCTGCAAGAACTGCTCTTCAGAAATTTCTTTCGCGCCGCCCTCGACCATCATCACAGCATCAGACGTTCCGGCTATGATCATGTCGAGCGTACTCGACTCGAGTTGCGTCTTGGTTGGGTTAACGACGAACTCGCCGTCGACGATGCCCACGCGGACGCCGGCGACATTATGTTCGAATGGGATGTCGGACACTGCGAGAGCAGCGCCGGCACCAGCTAAGGCGACGACATCGGGGTCGACTTCGGGATCGACCGAAAGCACCGTGATGACGATGTGGATGTCATGCCTGAAGCCTTCGGGGAAGAGCGGTCGGAAGGGGCGATCGATGAGGCGTGCGGTGAGCGTCGCCTTCTCGGATGGCCGGCCTTCACGCTTGATAAAACCGCCGGGGATTTTTCCGGCGGCGTACATGCGCTCTTCGTAATCGACCGTGAGTGGGAAGAAATCGATGCCCTCGCGGGGGTTTGAACTTGAGGTAACGGCGACAAGTACACACGTATCACCGTACCGTACAAAGACGGAGCCGCTGGCTTGGCGGGCAATCTCACCTGTCTCGAACGTGAGTTGCCGACCGCCCAGCTCCATGCTGACGGACTCTGGCAAAAGGATCCTCCTAGTTTTCTTTACGGACCCGCTGGTCCGTCACTTTTGACTTATTAATTGCGACGGGATGGACTTCTTGTGCCACCGGGTCCATCCCTGGACCGAACCGACTAATGTAGCGGCAATAGCCGTTGAAGCAACGGACCTTAGAAGCAACGGACCTTTAGGTCCGTTCATTAGAAACATAAGCGGACCTGAAGGTCCGCTGCCTCATTGAATTTGTTAGTGACGCAGACCCAACTTGTCGACGATCGCGCGATAGCGCTCCAGATCCGCACTCTCAAGATACTTGAGAAGGCGTCGTCGCTTGCCGACTTTGATGAGCAGACCGCGCCGGCTTGCGTGGTCCTTTTTGTGGGTTTGCAAATGATTGGTGAGATCGTTGATCGACTCAGTGAGGAGCGCGATCTGCACTTCAGCTGAGCCCGTGTCTGTATCACCACGTTTAAAGGCGCCGATAACAGATGTCTTATTTTCTTTGGAAAGTGCCACGGTTGGTTTCTTCCTTCGTATTCGCGGACGGCCTAGCCCAGAATGAGGAGAGCCAGTGCCGCCGTAAAGCCATGTAAGCGTATCATGGCCCTTGGCGCACAGTCAAATGCAAGTGCCGCTTTTCTCTACTGGCCGAGCGCCCAATGCGTACCGTCATCGTATGTGACGGAGGCTACCCCCACCGTGATATATGTAGCGCGCAGCAACGCCGGAGTCGCCATTTGCGTCGTCTTTGTCCAGCAGTTGGCGAGCAGCATCTTATCCGGACCATCGCTGCGAATT
>DASZFB010000273.1:0-2248 GCA_035940275.1 Candidatus Eremiobacteraceae bacterium
ACAAAGCCACGCATGGAGCCAGGTGGGCAACAGACACTGCGCTTGCATCTCCGGGATGCGGCCGGGCGGTCAGCACGGGGCGAGTTCGTCGTTGCCGTTGTCGACGACTCGGTGTTGCGCCTTACAGGCTATCGGCCACCCGATCTGGTCGGCCGCATCTGGGATTACGGAATCCCTACCTCACTTATCGCCGGCGACAATTATGGAAACGTGTTGCTATCGCCGCTCCACTCTGAGTTACTCGCGAGCTCCGGTTACGGCAGACCTAGGGCGGCGCCTGAGCCGCAAATCCCGCCCGGCGTGGCCGGGAACTTCTACGACGTTAATACGGCCACTCAGCTCAGGTCGGTAAAGACTCTCGGACGTGTTTCACTTCTCGGGAGTGCATCGACTGTCAAGGACCATGGCATCGTGGTGCGTACGAACTTCAACGTTCTTGCATACTACAGCGCGGCCGTTCGCACCGATGCCGACGGCAACGCACGCGTATCATTCAAAGTGCCGGATAGCCTGACGACGTGGCGAGTGATGGCTGAGGCAGTCGGAGCACCGCACCCGGGGATCGGCATGCCTGACCTGCGTTTCGGCTATGCGGAAACCACGTTCGTCACGCACAAACCGGTTGCCATTACGCCGCTGTTCCCGCAGTTCGCGCGACCAAACGACCGGCCCAACATCGGCGTCAATCTCACAAACGATACGGGAGTTGCGGGAACTGCGTCGATTCGCGGATTCCTCCAAGGCCCACTCGCGTTTGCGAACGGCGAACGTCTCGCGCGAGAATTATCGACCAATGTTTACGCAAGTCAGGGTACAGTTGGACATCGCTTCGGGGTGCGCGCGACCGGGTGGGGCACCGGCCTCATCGAGTTCCAAGCAGCGCTTGGCGCAAACAACGACGCGTTTCAACTACCGCTGCCACTGTTGCCACTCGAAGTGACCGAGCATGTTGTCGAAACCGGCACGACAACGACGAGCGTTGCGATACCGGTCAACGTCGACCCTTATGTGGATCCGCTTGTCGGCGGTCTGAACGTGACGCTTGCGAGCTCGCTCCTTCCCGAGATCACCGTGCCGGCGGGTCAGGTCCTTGACGGTCTTGACATCCCCTTGCTCGAGCCGTCGGCGAGCCGCCTCTTCATCGCGGCTGATCTGCGCGTGCTTGGTATGAAATTCAAACATCCGGTCTCGCGTTTTGATCCGATGAAGGTGGCTGGTGAGCAGCTCGATCATCTTGTGGAGCTGCAAAATGGTGATGGCGGCTTCTCATACTGGCCGGGCTCGCCGGTTTCTGATCCGTGGGATTCCGCGTATGCGGCCGAGGCGCTTGGACACGCGGTGACTGCCGGCATCTCTGTGGATCCGGTCATGATCACCAACCTCCGCGCGTATTTGGATCGCGTCGTCGACGATCCGCAGAGTTCTTTACCCTATTGGGTAGATGAGATCTGTCTGCAGCGCCTGCGCTTGGATGCGATGCTCGGCCTGCGCGCGATCGGCGAGCAGCGTACGCAACGCCTTGCGGATGTCTATCGGTGGCGCGAGTACTACGGACTCGCAGGCCGCGCCAAGCTCGCCTTGATGCTCACGAAGACCCCGGGTTGGAGCAGTCAGGCAAAGGCCGCGACAGATAAGCTCCAAGAGATCGTCTACGAGACCGGCCGCTACGCGACCGTTGACGTGCCCGAAGGGTGGTGGTGGTACGACTCGGTGACGTGCGCGCAGTCGCTCATGCTGCGGCTCTTCGTGGCGCAACGGATCAATCCAGAGATTCTCGACAACGTTCTGCGCGGGCTTGTTGCTCGCCAGCGCAACGGTGCTTGGTTAAATCAGTATGACACCGCTCAGGCGCTCAGAGCGATCGTCGACTACGCCCAGCTCGAACCGCTGCCTCCAAACTTCACGGCGACGGCGGTACTTGACGGGCGTCAGATTGATTCGACGCACTTTGCCGGCTATGAAAAAACAGCCGCGCAAATCAACGTACCGATGGCGCAACTGCCGCGCAACCGTTCGAATCTTGTGCTTGAAAAATCGGGCACGGGCCGGCTGCATTACGTGGTCGAGTACGGATATAGGGTCCAAGGCGCACAAAATGGCAGCGTGAACGGTTTCCGGCTCGAACGAACCGTGACGGAAGCGAATCAAAAGGCCGTCCTTGTCCACGTGCAGCTCAAGCCGCTTTCACAGCCTGCGTTGCTGAATGTCGCGAAGGTGTACGACGTCGAGCTACATGTCGTTGTCGATC
>DASZFB010000274.1:0-6965 GCA_035940275.1 Candidatus Eremiobacteraceae bacterium
TGACCTTCGTCTTCGTGGCGTACACGGCAATGGGCGGCCTCTGGGCCGTTGTCTGGACCGATATTTTGCAGTACTTCGTGCTCATGGCGGCAGTGCTGGCCGGCGCGGCCCTCGCGCTGTGGAAAGTCGGCGGCACGACCGGCCTCCACACCGCGTTACCGGCAAGCCATTTCAGCTGGGCTCAACTTGGCACACCCAGCGCGCCGTTTAATGCATGGCAAGTCCCGCTCGCCTGGTTTGCGCTGTGCATCTACTCCTGGGGAACGGATCAAGCATACATGCAACGCGTCTTTGCATCGAAGGACCATCACGTCGCTCGCTTTGCATACATGTTTGCGGGCCTCAACTACTTAGTGTTCGGTTTTGCGGTCGCCGGAATCGGCATGGCTGCTTCCGTACTTGTGCCCGGGTTGAAGGATCAGGATCGGGCGTTCCCCAGTCTCGTTGCAAACATTTTCCCGCATGGGTTGCGCGGATTCTTTCTGACCGGCATTCTTGCCACAACGATGTCGACGGCATCCGCTTATCTTGCTGCGCCCTCGTCTCTCTTCGTGCAAGACATCTACGAGCCGTTGATCGGCAAGCAACTCGATCGGAGCCGCCTCTTGGTCGTCTCCCGCATCTCGGTTGTCCTGCTTGCTGCGATAGCACTCGTGGTCGCGCTACGACTGCCAGGTGTCGTGGACGCTGTCGTGTTCTGCACGCTCGTTGCACCCGCCGCGATATTTTTTCCGCTCCTCGGCGCACTCTACTGGAAGAACATCAATCTCAAAGCAGGCTTCGGTGCAATTTTGGCAGCGGCAATCGCCGGCTCGGTTTCCCAACTGTGGTTATGGGGCAATCCGGCCGCAGGGTTCCTGAGTAACATTCATCCGCTATTCTTAGGCCCCGGAATCGGCCTCTTCGTGCTCGTGATCGCCAGCATTCCGCTCTGGATCGCTCATGCGCGAGGGCCGCAGCAGCGCATGGACGTCACTGCTCCGATCGAAAACGCGTGAGCGTAGTTTTTCGGACGCGCCTCCTGCCATTTGTCCTGTGCCTCATGTGGCTCGCCGGATGCAACCCCGTGTCTACACAATCCCATCTCGCGGGCGGCACTTCAAGCACGATCCACGGCGTCGTGCGCTATGCGATCTCAAACGACCTCAATACGCTCAACCCGGTGATTGGAGGTCTCGCATACGAGAATGCTATCGAGGAAGCGATTTTCAGCGGACTCATCAAGCTCGACGGTCGCGAACATTTGGTTCCCGACCTAGCAACCGACGTGCCAAGTCCAAGCAACGGTGGCGTGAGCGCTGACGGGCGCACCATCACCTATCATTTGCGACACGGCGTGCTCTGGCAGGACGGACAACCACTGACCTCAGCGGATGTGGCCTTCACGTTTGCCAGAATCACCGATCCCAACGTGAACGCACCCAATAGTGCTCCCTATACGCACGTTGCCAGGGTATCGACTCCCGATCCTTACACGGTCGTCGTGCACCTGAAGGAGCCGTGGGCGCCGGCAATCGCGCAACTTTTCTGTAACGGCGAGAACGGGTCTATCATCCCCAAGCACGCGCTCGAGCATATCACTGATTTCAATCGAGACGCATTCGGTGTGCATCCGATCGGTTCCGGTCCGCTGCAACTTGTGCGATGGGAACGAGGGTCGCACATCATATTGGGGCCAAACGCCCACTATTTCGGTGGCGCACCGAAGATCAAGAAGGTCGACGTCTTCATCGTGCCCGATGCGAATACGCGTTTGACGATGCTTTCGGCGCGAGAGCTTGACGTCGTACAGATCGGCAATCCCAACCAAGTCACCCGTTTGCGTCAGCTTCCCGGCTACCGCGTCGAGCTCGTGCAGTATCCAGCGATTTGGTTTCTGACGTTCGAAGTGACTCGTGCGCCATTCGACGATGTCGCGATTCGGAAAGCCCTCGCGATGGCATTGGATAGGAAACGTTTGGTGCGCAGGACGTTTGTCGGCACCGCTGTGGTTGCCGACTCTTTTATTCCGCCCTTCAATTGGGCGTACGAACATGATAACGGCGCCCCAGCGTTTGATCTGCCGGAAGCACAGCGCATTCTCGACGCGGCGGGCTGGCGTGTCGGACCTGACGGAGTTCGTTTTCGAGGCGAACGCAAAATCGAGTTCACGCTCTCCATAGCGACGGGTTCAGCGATTGCGTATTCGCTCGCCCAGCAGATGCAACAAGCATGGCGCGAGATTGGTGCGAACGTCCACATCCAATCGTTTCCGCTGAACGTTCTTCGAAGCCCGACCGGGCTTTGGACGACCGGCCGGTTCGATGTCGACCTTGGACGGCTGATTTTGGATCCGGACCCCGATCGGTCTGCGAATCTCGGGAGCCAATTCATGGGCGCGCGGGGCTTCAATAATGGGCGGTATGCGAGCGCGCGATCGGACATGCTTACCGCAAAGGCCGTCGCCGCCTACGATCACGCAGCCCGCAAAGCAGTGTACGTTCGGTTGCAACGGCTGTGGAACAGCGATCTGCCAGTCGTCCCTCTCGCCTGGGACGAGGCGATTTACGTGGTGAACTCAGATATGCACGGCTTCCAGGCCGAACCCGTGAACTCGGACTTTTGGAACGTTAATGACTGGAAAATCTAGCACTCCTGTAACCGATTCTATCAGCGCCCGGCACCTGTACTCATTGCCGGTCGTGTCTGGATGTGCGCTCGATCCGTCCAAGACGTTCGTCGCGTACGTCGTGACGACGCTGGATGAAGCAAGCAACACATATCGTGGCAGCATCAAAGTCGTCGGCCTCGCAGATGGTCAGGTCCGTACACTCTCGCAGGGGACTGCACGCGATGGAGCTCCTCGTTGGTCAGCGGATGGTTCGTCACTCATCTTTTCCAGCGACCGCAGCGGCTCGACGCAGCTGTGGCGGGTCGATCTTGCAGGAGGCGAACCACAAGCTTTACCTACGGTCCCCGGCAACGTCTCCGAGTTTGCCGTCGCGCCCGATGGCGCGCGGATCGCTGTCATTACCACACCGACGACACAGCGTGACGAAGTCGAACGCCGCGGCTGGCGGCGCATTACGCGCTTGCGCTACAGAGCAGACGGGCTTGGCTATCTTGACGACATGCCGCAGCTGTGGCTGATAGACGTTTCCGCGGGGAGCGCGAGAGCAGTGACCGATGGCGCAGGGTACGTTGGTTCGCCTGCGTGGGACTCCGCCGGGCAGTCGGTCGCATTTAGCGGCGAGTACAATCCAGACGCCGACTCTCTCTGGCGCACCGAGCTGTGGACGGCATCCGCCTCGCATGATTGGCAACCGCGCAAAGTCGTTGCGCTTGGGTCCGCAATCGATGAGCCGGCATGGTCGCACGACGGAACACGAATTGCCTTCGGCGGAATCAACGAACGCAACTCGGGTTCCGGATTGACAAACTTCCGGCTGTACACGGTCGGTCGCGATGGGCACAAACTCGAATGTCTCACGCCCGACGAAGAGTGGAACTGCGGAAATCACGTGTTGACCGACGTCAGTGCAGCGGGTGGCAGCGCGCATCCGGTCTGGTTGTCAGAGAACGAGATCGCGGTGATCGGTTCGAGCCGGGGCATCGCCAGGGTTTTCGCGGTTACCGTCAGCGGCGACGTAGATGCGCTGACGCCGTCGGCCGCCTCGGTCACGGAGTTCGCCTGTGTCGATCGCAGCAGCCTCGTCGTTTGCGCATCCGATTCAGCAACGCCGCCCGAGCTCTACATCGTCCGTGAAAACAAAGCTCGGCGCCTCACGCACGAAACCGATGCGTGGTGCGAACCAATCGGCGTGGCAGCTCCGGTTCATTTTCGCGTCAGTGCTCCTGGTGGCGACATCGATGCGTGGCACTTTGAAGGCCGGTCGCACGAGCACGATCGGCGCCCGTGCATTTTGCAAATCCACGGCGGGCCTCACTTCGCATACGGCGACGCCTATGTGTTTGAGTTTGTGCTGCTCGCGGCGGCGGGATTCGATGTCGTTTATTGCAATCCGCGCGGCAGTCAAACGTACGGGGAACCATTTGCGGCTGCAATACAGCGCGACTGGGGCAGGCCCGCACTTGAAGACTGCACGGCGGCGCTTGATGCTGCCATCGAACGATTCGCCATCGACCCGAAGCGATTGGGCATCGCGGGTGGAAGCTACGGCGGATATCTCACCGCATTTGCGATTGGTCACACAACGCGTTTTGCCGCCGCGATCGCGATGCGCCCGGCGTCGAACCTCACGAGCCTGTGGGGAACATCAGAAGTCGGCAGGATGCTTGCGGAAGACTTTGGCGGCCGGCCCCGCGACGTTCCAGACGTCTACCACCGCGATTCAGTTCTGACATATGCGGATGCAATCGAAACGCCTCTCTTGATCATCCATAGCGAGAATGACTATCGCACGCCGACGGAGCAGTCGGAGCAGCTTTTTACCGCGCTGCGCGAGCGAGGCGCGACGGTTGAGGTCATGCGGTTTACAAAGGCAGACCATGGTCTGTCACGCACCGGACCACCGCAACAACGAGTTGCGCGATTGGAGGCAATCGTCGACTGGTTCAGGCGCTACTTAGAGCCTTCTTGACGTCGAGCCCTATTTGCGCGATCAGCTCTTCGCGCCCGGCAAAACGTTCTTGGTTACGGATGAAGCGCCAGTTCGTCAGCGTGAGTTGGTCTCCGTAAATGCTTTTGTCGAATCCCGGTACGTAGGTTTCAACGGTGAGAACCCGACCACCGAACGTCGGCTTGTCGCCGATACTGGTGACCGAAAGATGCGTGGAGCCCTCGTGCTGCACGCGCGTCGCATACACGGCAGCGGGCGGAATAAGTTTTTCTTCAACGATCGTGAGATTAGCGGTCGGATAGCCAAGCTCGTGGCCCCGTCCGTCTCCCGTTGTCACGATGCCGCGCACTTGGTATGGCGATCCCAAAAGCGCGTCTGCTTGATCGAACTTCATCTGCGATATGAGCTCGCGGATGTGCGAGCTTGAGACCTTTTCGCCATCGCGCTCGAGCAGCGGCGCCGCTTCAAAAGCGCAGCCCTCGCCGCTGAGAACAGCACGGGCGAGCGCAACGTCGCCTTCGCGCCCCTTGCCGAAGCGCCACTGATCGCCGACGATGAGCGCACGCGTGCGGAGCCGGCGTAGAAGGATGTCCCTGAGGAATCTCTCGGCGGTCACGCTTTGGATCCGTTCGTCAAATGGCAAGAGAAAGAGTATGTCGAGACCGCATCCGGCGAGCAGATTGATTTTTTCGTCGAGCGTAGTGAGGCATTTAGGCGCCTGACCAGGATGCAAGAACTCCTGGGGATGATGCTCAAAAGTGAGCGCGCCAACAATGGTGCTTGGGGTGCGCAGCGTGAGCAATCGCGATAGAACGGTACGATGTCCGATGTGAACACCGTCGAAAACACCAATGCTCAGTAAGAGGTCGGCGCCGGCTTCATAGGTGTCGATGGACCGGACGATGCGCATTGCCGGCTACTCGTTCGCCTCTTCAGCGCCCGGGCCTTGTGAAATTCGACTGCGAGAGCTCCGCGAAAACGCGGCTGGGGGCGAGCAGATCTGTTCCGTCGCGCGCAAAGAGGAAACCGCAACCGACGAGCTCACCACAGTGGGTGACGAGCACTTCGGGCGCGGGGTGAGAACGGACCTGAAGGTCCGTTGCTTCAAGGTCCGTTGCGGCAGAATGTGGAGCGAGGCGTACCTCGTTGCCGTGTGCGAAGCGCTGCGCATCGCGCTCATCGAGCTCGACGCGCTGGTTTGACAGCACAGCCAGCGGATCGATAAGCGATCCCCGTGGATCCGACGCAATCGTCGCCGGCCTAACGCAATCGCGCAGCACGAAGGGTCCCGAGGCAACGCGCAGCAGTGCGCCCATGCGCGCAGGAAGACCGAGATAACGGCCAAGGTCTTCGCACACAACACGGACGTACGTGCCGGCTTCGCACTCGATAAAAAGGCGGGCGGTGCTCGCACCTTGCGCGATGACACGCAGGTTGAAGATCTCTGTCGGCCGTGGTGCGCGCGGCAGGTCACGACCTTTGCGTGCGAGCCGATAGAGCGGTTGACCGTCAACTTTCACGGCTGAGTACATCGGCGGGATTTGCGTCAGAGAACCGGTGAGTGATGCTGCCGCGGCGTCGAGGCCGTCTCCCCAATGCTCGCCGACCGGAACTTTTTCTATCACTGCGCCGTGCGCGTCGCCGCTGTCCGTACGTTCGCCGGCGACAAGTTCGAAGACGTACGACTTGCGCGCGTGGGGGAGCAGCGGCAAAAGCTTCGTCGCCTTGCCGACCGCCAGCACGAGAACACCGCAGGCGGCCGGATCGAGCGTGCCCCAGTGACCAACCGCGGCAGCGCTGAGAGCATGCCTCACCCAGTTGCCGAACGAGGCAGAGCTGGGCCCTGGTGGTTTAAATGCGTTGATGAAACCGAAAGGTGCGGCCGCGGACACGCGTGCCGCTACGTCTTTTGCGAGCGCTCGGCCGCCATCTCGGCACGCACTGCCTCGAGCATACGCGCAAGCGCCTGTTGCAGCGGTCCAGCCAAGGTTGCACCCGCGGCGCGGAAGTGGCCGCCGCCACTCAGGGCCTTGGCAGCTGCCATCACGTTGACTCGACCGCGCGAGCGCAGGCTTAAACGGTAGGTACCGTCAGGGGACTCTTTGAGGAGGGCAGCAACTTCGCAGTGATCGACTGCACGCAGCGCTCCGACGACGTCCTCAAGATCTTCATGGGTCGCACCAAACTCTTCGAGCAACGCCTGGCTGACGGTCGAGTAGCAAATTCCGTCGTCGGTCAACACAAAATTTTCGAGCACGCGACCCAAAATCTTTTGGCCGCTGTAGCTGCGTGTTTGGTAGAGCTGTTCTGTGATGAGATCTTTGTTCGCGCCGATGTTCATGAGGGCCGCCGCCAAACGCAACGTGTGGGGCTGCGCGTTACTATAGAGGAAGCAGCCTGTGTCGG